>NZ_JBIUWN010000005.1:111249-136517 GCF_044743485.1 Pseudomonas sp. NPDC087614
GGGGCTGTTACACGGGCCATTCCATTACACGCCGTTCCTGCTTGGAAATGACGTAGTTCAACAATCCGATGTCGGCGTCCCCTCCGGGGGGCTCCCCGGTAGGTACCGCTTACATCGCATTGTTCAACTACTGCTTTGCCAAGCAGCATGGCGGTGAGTTCATCCTGCGCATCGAAGACACCGACCAGTTGCGTTCGACCCGCGAGTCCGAACAGCAGATCTTCGACGCCCTGCGCTGGCTGGGTATCGACTGGAGCGAAGGCCCGGACGTCGGCGGTCCGCACGGTCCGTATCGCCAGAGCGAACGCGGCGACATCTACCAAAAATACTGCCAGCAACTGGTCGACATGGGGCATGCGTTCCCGTGCTTCTGTACCGCTGAAGAGCTGGATCAGATGCGCGCCGAGCAAATGGCTCGCGGCGAAACCCCACGCTACGACGGCCGCGCACTGCTGCTGTCCAAGGAAGAAGTCGCGGCCCGCCTGGCCGCTGGCGAACCCCACGTCATCCGCATGAAAGTGCCGAGCGAAGGTGTTTGCGTGGTGCCGGACATGCTGCGTGGCGACGTCGAGATCCCGTGGGATCGCATGGACATGCAAGTGCTGATGAAGACCGACGGCCTGCCGACGTACTTCCTTGCCAACGTAGTCGACGATCACCTGATGGGCATCACTCACGTATTGCGCGGCGAAGAGTGGCTGCCATCGGCGCCGAAACTGATTCTGCTGTACGAGTACTTCGGCTGGGAGCAACCGGAGTTGTGCTACATGCCGCTGCTGCGTAACCCGGACAAGAGCAAGCTGTCCAAGCGCAAGAATCCGACCTCGGTGACGTTCTACGAGCGCATGGGCTTCATGCCGGAAGCGATGCTCAACTACCTGGGCCGCATGGGCTGGTCGATGCCGGACGAGCGCGAGAAGTTCTCGCTGCAGGAAATGGTCGACAACTTCGACCTCAAGCGCGTGTCCCTCGGCGGACCGATCTTCGACATCGAGAAACTGTCGTGGCTCAACGGCCAGTGGTTGCGTGACCTGCCGGTGGAAGAGTTCGCCGCGCGCGTGCAGAAGTGGGCGTTCAACGCCGAATACATGATGAAGATCGCGCCGCACGTCCAGGGCCGTGTTGAAACCTTCAGTCAGGTTGCACCGCTGGGCGGGTTCTTCTTCGCCGGCGGCGTCAATCCGGATGCCAAGCTGTTCGAATCGAAAAAGCTCTCGGGCGATCAGGTTCGCCAATTGATGCAGTTGATCCTGTGGAAGCTCGAAAGCCTGCGACAGTGGGAGAAGGACAACATCACCGCGACGATTCAGGCGGTGGTCGAATCCCTTGAGCTGAAACTGCGTGACGCGATGCCGCTGATGTTCGCGGCCATCACCGGGCAAGCGAGTTCGGTGTCGGTACTCGACGCGATGGAAATCCTCGGGCCGGACCTGACCCGTTTCCGCCTGCGTCAGGCGATCGACCTGCTGGGCGGCGTGTCTAAGAAAGAAAACAAAGAGTGGGAAAAGCTGTTGGGCGCTATCGCCTGATTGCGTTTGACGCTGCAGGAGGCGCTGAAGGCCGGGATCGTTTGATGCCGGCCTTCGGCGTTTTCCCCAGATATACGGGGTGAGGGCGGTAAGTGGTTGTTATGTCGGCAAAAAACTTTGAAATATTTTAAAAATAAGTTTGACAGCCCTCTGATGCGCCATTAAGATTCGCCCCGTCCTCAGCGATGACATCAACGATGAGGGGCTATAGCTCAGCTGGGAGAGCGCCTGCATGGCATGCAGGAGGTCAACGGTTCGATCCCGCTTAGCTCCACCAATTTTACAGCTCATGGTCTGGCCACACCGGCCGTGAGTCGATCAGCTCTCAGCACTGATCAGTTGTATAGAAGGGTTTGTGTCCCCTTCGTCTAGTGGCCTAGGACACCGCCCTTTCACGGCGGTAACAGGGGTTCGAGTCCCCTAGGGGACGCCACGATTACCCGCTCTGCGGGATTTATAAGGGTCATTCAATTATTGAATGGCCCTTTTGTTTGTCTGGCGTTTGGCCAATTCTCCTTTTTCCTTACACTGTGCTTCAGACCAGCGGTCATATCCTCGACTTGCAGAATATTATTATGAGAATAATATTCTGGTCGTAATATTCGGAGGCAACGATGAACGATAAAAAAGCTCAGACCCGCGAACGCATCCTCAAGGCTGCCAGTGCCGCGCTGATCCAGCGCGGCCCGGCGGACCCAAGCGTAGGCGAAGTGATGGGCGCAGCCGGGCTGACCGTAGGCGGCTTCTATGCGCACTTCGAAAGCAAGGACGCGATGATGCTGGAGGCGTTCAAGCAATTGCTCGGTCGCCGCCGCGACTTGATTGCCGACATGGACACCGAGCTGACCGGTGAAGAACGTCGCGCACTGGTCGCTACGTTTTACCTGTCGCGCAAGCACCGCGACTCCAGCGATGCAGCCTGTCCGATCCCGGCCTCGATCGGTGAGCTGGGGCGTTTGCCGGAGTCGTTCCGCATCGCGCTCAACGAACACCTGGAATTGATGATTGCGCAGTTGGCGTCCAGCCCTGAGGACACCGACAAAGCCCTGGCCGACGTGGCCTTGATGGTGGGTGGGCTGGCACTCGCAAGAGCGCTCGGCCCGGGAGATTTATCCGATCGATTGCTGCGCGCCGCCAAGTCGGCGGTGCGTTGACCTGAAGGCAACACGCCTGAGGAGAGAGCGATGAACACGTTGAAGTGGGTTCGTGGCGTTAATGGCACCTTGGGCTGGATTGCACCGAAACGCGTGGCGAGCAAAATGCGCCTGGCGTTCATGACGCCGCGGTCGCTGCCCCTGCGGGATTGGGAGTTGCCGCTGCTGGCCAATTCCGAACGCATCACGTTGCGCTTCGGTCTGTCAGCCCTGCGCTGGGGCCAAGGCCCGACCGTTTTGCTGATGCATGGCTGGGAAGGGCGGCCAACCCAATTCGCCGCGCTGATCACTGCGCTGGTCGAAGCCGGTTACACGGTCGTCGCACTCGATGGCCCGGCTCACGGCAGATCGCCAGGGCGTGAAGCCAATGTCGTGCTGTTCGCTCGCGCCATGCTCGAAGCGGCTGCCGAACTGCCGCCACTGCAAGCCGTTATTGGCCATTCCATGGGGGGCGCCAGTGCGATGCTTGCCGTGCAGTTGGGCTTGCGCACCGAAACCCTTGTCAGCATCGCTGCTCCCGCCCGAATCCTGGGTGTGCTGCGCGGGTTCGCCCGTTATGTCGGCATGCCGCCCAGAGCGCGTTCGGCATTTATCCGCCAGGTCGAGCAGGATGTCGGCATGCGCGCCGCCACGCTGGATGTCGCCCATTATCAGTTGGATATGCCCGGTCTGATCGTGCATGCCGAAGATGACAATTTTGTCTCGGTCAAAGAGTCTCAATGGATCCACGAAGCCTGGTTCGACAGTCGTCTTCTGCGCCTCGAAAGCGGTGGTCATCAGCGCGTGCTGGCCGACCCTCGGGTGATTGATGGCGTGTTATCACTGTTGGCCGGCCGCAGCCTTCAGGCACGGCAATCGGCCTGAGCATCCGTTACACTGCCCCGGTTGAATCATCTGACCGGGAGTGGGGCATGGGCTGGGATCGAGCAACGCCGTTTACCATTGATCTGCAAGTAGGCGCCGAGGACATCGACGGGCTGGGCCACGCAAACAACGCGGTCTACGTGACCTGGCTCGAACGCTGCGCCTGGCGCCACTCGCAGCGTCTGGGGCTGGATCTGGTCGAGTATCGGCGGCTCGACCGGGCGATGGCGGTGGTGCGTCACGAGATCGATTATCTGGCAGCCGCCTATGAGGGCGACGAACTGCAATTGGCGACCTGGATTGTCGATTGGGATCAGCGCCTGAAAATGACCCGGCATTTCCAGCTGATCCGCCCGAGCGACAACGCCACTCTGTTGCGCGCCCAAACCACGTTCGTCTGCATCGAACTGTCCACCGGCAAACCCAAGCGCATGCCGGCGGAGTTCATCGAGGGGTATGGCCCGGCGATCCAGTCGTCAGAGTTAGCGAAAATCTAAATGTGGGCTTGCTCCCACAAGGGATCTGCGGTTTTTCTCGTAATCCAGTAAACTGCCGCACGTTTTTCCTCTGAGTAGTGTTTTTTCCATGCAAATTGCTCTGGCGCCCATGGAGGGGTTGGTCGACGACATCCTTCGTGACGTGCTGACCCGCGTTGGCGGCATCGACTGGTGCGTGACCGAATTCATTCGGGTCAACGATCAGTTGCTCACCCCGGCCTATTTCCACAAGTTCGGCCCGGAGCTGCTCAACGGTGCGCGCACGGCGTCCGGAGTGCCTTTGCGCGTCCAGTTGTTGGGTTCCGACCCGGTGTGCCTGGCGGAGAACGCTGCACTGGCCTGCGAACTCGGCTCCGAAGTGATCGACCTCAACTTCGGTTGTCCGGCCAAGACTGTCAACAAATCCCGTGGTGGGGCGGTGCTGCTCAAGGAGCCTGAGCTGCTCAACCAGATCGTCGAGCACGTGCGTCGCGCCGTGCCTGCGCACATCCCTGTCACCGCAAAAATGCGTCTGGGCTTCGACAGCCCGGACGGCTCGCTGGTCTGCGCCACGGCGTTGGCTGAAGGCGGCGCCGAACACATCGTGGTTCACGCCCGAACCAAAATGGATGGCTACAAACCGCCGGCGCATTGGGAGTGGATTCCTCGCGTGCAGGACGTGGTCAAGGTGCCGGTATTCGCCAACGGCGATATCTGGAGCGTCGAAGACTGGCGCCGTTGCCGTGAAATCAGCGGCGTGGAAGACATCATGCTCGGTCGCGGCCTGGTTTCGCGCCCGGATCTGGCCAGGCAGATCGCCGCTGCACGTGCTGGTGAGGAAGTGGTCGAGATGACCTGGGCCGAGCTGATGCCATTGATTCAGGATTTCTGGCTGCAAGCCAAAGCGCAGATGACTGCGCGCCAATCCCCGGGCCGTCTGAAGCAATGGCTGGCCATGCTGACACGCAATTATCCCGAAGCCACTGAGCTGTTCACCGTCCTGCGCCGTGAGACGGAACCGGATTATGTCTCGCGCTTGCTGGGTCTGCCGGTCGCTGAAGTGGCCTGAAAAAAATCTGAAAATAATCTCTTGAAATCAAATCAGTGGTCCCTATCTAAGGGGTACGCGATGCCGAATTCGGGTCGCGCAGACATAAAACCTTGCTGATTGTTTTCAGGAGATTTGAACCATGAGCACTGCATTTTCCCTCGCACCGCTGTTCCGTTCCTCGGTAGGCTTCGACCGTTTCAACGACCTGTTCGAAACCGCCCTGCGCAACGAGCCAGGCAGCACCTATCCACCTTACAACGTGGAAAAACACGGTGATGACCAATACCGCATCGTCGTAGCGGCAGCCGGTTTCCAGGAAGAAGACCTGGAACTGCAGGTCGAGAAGGGTGTGCTGACCGTCAGCGGCGGCAAACGTGACGCCAACGAAGGCGTGACCTTTCTGCATCAGGGCATTGCCCAGCGTGCTTTCAAACTGTCCTTCCGCCTGGCCGATCACATCGAGATCAAGGCTGCCGATCTGAGTAACGGTCTGCTGAGCATCGACCTGCTGCGGGTGATTCCGGAAGAGGCGAAGGCCAAGCGCATCCCGATCAACGGGACGCAAAAGCCGGCTCTGCAGCACTGATTCACTTGCGCACACACACATTGTCTGAACAGGCGCTGAGCCGTTGAACGAAGGCCCCGATACGTCGGGGCCTTTTTTGTGCGCATGCGTCCTGCTTGAGTGAGCCGAGTACCAGCGCCGACAACTCTTCCGGGCTGAACTGACGAGCACCGAGCTGGACTTGTTTATCGCTGCCCATGAAACGTTTGAATGCTGCGGCGGTGCGATCAGGGTGCGTGGTCAGGCGCGCGCGGGCGGCTTTGCCCACCAGAATCGTGTCGTCTTCATCGAGGCTGACCACCGAGGGCGTCAGCACATCACCCAAGGCGTTGGGAATCAACCGGGCCTGACCGTCCTGCCAGACGGCGATCAAGCTGTTGGTGGTGCCAAGGTCGATGCCCAGCAGGGCCGGGCGGGGGAGGGTTGCATCCTGCATGACAGATCTCGAAACGGCGCAAAAACCGCGACCCTACAGGTTGCTGTCAGCACTGGCAATTGCCGTTCTGTTGCAAGCTGCGCGTCTGCGAACATCAGGACAGCAGCTTTTTCAGTTCTTCCAGCGGCAATGGTCGACTGTGTAAATAACCCTGATACAAGTGACAGCCCAGGCCTTGCAGAAAGGCCAATTGTTCCGGGGTTTCCACGCCTTCGGCAATCACTTCCAATTGCAGGCTGCGGGCCATGGCGACGATGGCGCGGATGATCTCGGCGTCGTTTGGGTCGGTGGTCGCATCGCGGATGAACGACTGGTCAATTTTCAGCGTATCCACCGGTAAACGCTTGAGGTAAGTCAGCGACGAGTAACCGGTACCGAAATCGTCCATGGCGAAGCTCACGCCGAGTTTTTTCAAGCGGCGCATTTTGTTGATGGTGTCTTCCAGGTTCTGGATGACGATGCCTTCGGTGATTTCCAGTTTCAGCAGCGAGCAGGGCAGGCTGTGGCTGGTCATGCTGTGTTCAATGCGCTCGACGAAGTCGTTCTGCCGGAACTGCCGGGGGCTGATGTTGACGCACAGACTGAAGTTAAGCGGATCAACCAGTTTCAGGGCGATCAACGTTTTGAATGCCTCGCAGGCTTCGTCGAGGATCCACGTCCCGACTTCCAGAATCAGGCCGCTATCCTCCAGCACTTTGATGAACTCGGCGGGCGACTGTGCGCCGAGAGCCGGGTGATTCCAGCGTACCAGTGCTTCGGCGCCGATGATGCGGTTGTCCCGAGCGTCGATCTGCGGCTGAAAATGCACGTTGAATTCGCCGCGAGACAAGGCCAGGCGCAAGTCGGTCTCCATGCGCAGTCGTTCGCTGGCGGCTTTCTGCATGGTGTGGTGATACATCTGCGTGGTGTTGCGCCCGGAATCCTTGGCCCGGTACAGGGCAATGTCGGCGCGCTTGAGCAGGTCGGTCGGGGTCGAGCCGTGGTCCGGAATCAGCGCCACGCCAATGCTTGGCGTGACCTGCAAGCGCTGACCGTCGAGAAACATGGGCTCCGATAGCAGTTCACGGAGCGTGTCGGCCAGTTCGCGCACTTGCGTGCTGACTTCATTGCGCGAGCCTTCCAAACCGCTGAGCAATACCACGAACTCATCGCCGCCCAGACGGGCGACCGTGTCTTCCATGCGTACGCTCGCTTCAAGGCGGGCGGTGATGATTTTCAGTACCGTGTCGCCGACCGGGTGGCCGAGCGAATCGTTGATGTGCTTGAAGTGATCCAGATCGAGAAACAGCAATGCGCCACGCAAATTATGGCGTTTGAGCAGGGCGATCTGCTGGCTCAGGCGATCCATCAGCAGGGCACGATTGGGCAGGTTGGTCAGCGGATCGTGGTAAGCCAGGTGGCGGATTTGTGCTTCAGCGTTTTTCAGCAGGCTGACGTCCCGAGCGGTGAGCAGCAGGCACGCTGTTTCATTCAGGGTGATCGGTTCGACCGAGACTTCTACCGTCAGCAATTCCCCGCGCTTGTTGCGCCCGAGCATTTCCTGGTGATGCACGCGGCCCTTTATCTGTAATTCGGCAAGCAACGCCGAGCGCTGTTTTTCTTCGGCCCAGATGCCCACCTGATAGGCGGTTTTGCCCACGACTTCATCGGCGCGATAACCGGTGAGGCGACAGAAACCGTCGTTGACCTCCAGATAGCGCCCGGTATCGCGCTCGGTAATGGTGATCGCGTCGGGGCTGGAGTGAAATGCCTTGGCAAACTTCTCTTCGCTGGCTTTGAGCGCCGCTTCCGAACGTTGCTGCTGGGTGATGTCGCGCAGCGTGGTGACGATGCACGGTTGATTGCCAACGCTGATCTGGCGACTGGAAATCACGCAGGTCAGCGATTGGCCATCCTTGTGCTGGACGATGATCGCCACATTGCTCAGGCCTTGTTCGCGGATCACCCGTTCGATACGTTGCAGGCTTTTCGCCGAGGCATCCCACAGGCCGATTTCTTCGGCGGTGTGGCCAATGATATCAACGGCGCTCCAGCCGAATGTTTGGCTGAAGCTTGAATTGATCTCGATGAACTCGCCGCTGTCCTGGCGCGTAACGCAGATCGGATCGGGGCTGACCTGAAACAGCGTGGCGAATTTCTCTTCCGACGCGACCAGTCGTTGCTCGCGCTCGACCTGGTCGGTGATGTCCAGCAACGTGCCGGCCATGCGCAGCGGGGCGCCGTTTTCGTCGCGATAGAGGCGGGCGCGGCTTTCCAGATAGCGTGAACTCCCGTCCGGGAGCTGTACGCGATAAGTCAGCTGATAATTGCCCGCCGGGCCTTCGCGCAGGCTACGGTAGGCATCGCGCATGCTGTCGCGTTCTTCGCCGGGCACGCCTTCGAAAAACTCGTCGAACGATTCATGAAACGGTTTCGGCTCCAGGCCGTGCAATTGCGCGGCTCGTGCCGAGCCGTAGAGCATGCCGCTGGGGATGTGCCAGTCCCAGGTGCCGAGTTGTGCCGAGTCCAGCGCCAGGTCGAGGCGTTCCTGGCTGTCCTTCAGCGCGTGTTCGGCGGCTTTGCGTTCGGTGGTGTCGAGGAAGGTGCTCAGCAGATACGGCTGGCCTTCGAGTTCGACTTTCTGCGCGCTGAGAATGCCGTCATGAACCTGACCATTGCTGGCGCGAAACTGCACTTCCATGCTGATCAGTTCGCCCTTGGCCTTGGTTTTCTTCACCAGTTCGGCCCGTTCCTCCGGATGCACCCACAGGCCCAGTTCCAGCGTGGTGCGGCCAATCGCGCTCTGCACCGGCCAGCCGAACAGGCTTTCGAAATACTGGTTGGCTTCGCTGATCAGGCCGTCTTCCTGGCGGGTCAGTAAAACCATGTTCGGACACAGGTGAAACAGCGTGGCGAAACGTTTTTCCGAGCTGCTCAGGGCCTGTTCGCGTTGCCGTTGGTGGGTGATTTCGCGAATCACCCCGATCATTCGGGGGCGGCCGTTTTTGTCCGGGAGCAGACTTCCGCTGACCTCCAGCCAATGCAGGCTGCCATCGGGCCAGCGGATGCGGTGATGCATCGCCTGTTCCAGCGGCGCTCCGGCGATCACTGCGTGGAAGGCGCGAACGGTTTTTGCCCGGTCTTCCGGTGGCAACAGGTCAAGGTATTCGAGGTCTTCGGGCAGTGGCTTGCGCGGATCGAAACCGAACAACGCCTGCGTCCCCCGCGACCAGCTGATCTGCCCGCGTTCGATGTCCCAGTACCAGGCGCCGAGCCTTGCGCCATTGAGCGCGGCCAGTAATTGCGGCGCGCTCTCCCAGCTCTGCTCGGAGTAACGCGGGTCAATGGCTTGAATGCGCGGCATCGGCGGAATTCGGTCAACAGACTTCGGCATCGTTAACAGGCCTTGAGCGGATGGTGGCGTTAGGCACAGGGACAGCGGCTCTATAGGAGTAGCACAAGTTAGCCCAGAGTCCCTGGCAGATCGATTTGTGCGTCCAATAAGGCCATAAATGCTCTTGCCGCATTCGATAGCGTCCGTTCGGTGTGCACGATATAGCCTAGCTGGCGGCTGAGTTGTATGCCCGGCAATGCGATGCTTGCCACCTGCTCATCGAGCATGGTGCGCGGCAAAACGCTCCAGGCAAGGCCGATGGAAACCATCATCTTGATGGTTTCCAGATAGTTGGTGCTCATGGCGATGTTCGGCGCCAGCCCTTGGGCCTCGAATAAGCGCTGCACAATATGGTGTGTGAAGGTATTTCCGCCGGGGAATACGGCCGGATGACGGGCGATGTCCTCAAGAGTGACGGGGCCATTACTGATCAGCGAGTGTTCCGGAGCGACGACAAAATCCAGCGGATCGTCCCAGACAGGTGTGGCTTTGACCAACGAATGAGGCTCCGGCGCCAGGGTGATGACCGCCAGTTCTGCACGCCCATGGAGAATTTCCTCGTAGGCCACTTCCGAATCGAGGAACTGAATATCCAGCGCGACCTGTGGGTAGCGGCGGGTGAACTCTCTTAATAAGGGGGGCAGGCGGTGCAGGCCGATGTGGTGACTGGTGGCCAGGGTCAGGCGGCCGCTGACTTCGCCGGTCAGGTTGGTCAGGGCGCGGCGGGTGTCGTCCAGCACGTTGAGGATCTGATAAGCCCGTGGCAGCAGGGCGCGACCGGCCTCGGTCAGGCCGACTTCACGGCCCAGTCGATCGAACAGGCGCACCTTCAATTGCTGTTCCAGCCCGGCAATGCGCTTGCTGATGGCCGGTTGTGTCAGGTGCAGGCGTTCACCGGCGCCGGAGAAGCTGCCAGTCTCGGCAATCGCGATAAAAGCGTTGAGGTTGGCCAGATCCATTGGTTGTATTCCAGTTGGTTATCCAAAGCATAAAAAATATGAATTTGAGTTATTTAATGTAACCCCATAGGATCGGCCTCACAAGCCAAAGGGTTATTGATAAGCCCAAGGCATAGAAACAAGCTGATGAGGAACCGTCTGATGGCCGGCAAAACGCTCTACGACAAGCTCTGGGATTCGCATTTGGTCAAGCAGCGCGACGATGGCTCGGCGCTGATTTACATCGATCGTCACATCATTCACGAAGTGACCTCGCCGCAAGCCTTTGAAGGCCTGCGTCTGGCCGGGCGCAAGCCATGGCGTATCGATGCCAACATCGCCACCCCGGACCACAACGTACCGACGACTCCGGAGCGCAAGGGCGGCATCGAAGCCATCGCCGACCAGGTCTCGCGTTTGCAGGTTCAGACCCTCGATGACAACTGTGATGAGTACGGCATCGTCGAGTTCAAGATGAATGACGTCCGCCAGGGCATCGTCCATGTGATCAGCCCGGAGCAGGGCGCGACCTTGCCGGGCATGACGGTTGTGTGCGGTGACTCGCACACCTCGACCCATGGCGCATTTGGCGCATTGGCTCACGGCATCGGCACTTCCGAGGTCGAGCACGTGCTCGCCACCCAGTGCCTGGTCGCCAAGAAAATGAAAAACATGCTGGTGCGCGTCGAAGGCCAATTGCCGTTCGGCGTGACCGCAAAGGACATCGTCCTTGCCGTGATCGGCAAGATCGGCACCGCCGGCGGTAACGGCCATGCCATCGAATTTGCCGGCAGCGCGATCCGCGACTTGTCCGTCGAAGGCCGCATGACCATCTGCAACATGTCCATCGAAGCCGGCGCCCGCGTGGGTCTGGTGGCCGCGGATCAAAAAACGGTCGATTACGTGAAAGGTCGTCCATTCGCACCGAAAGGCGCGCAGTGGGACATGGCGGTCGAGGCCTGGAAGGATCTGGTTTCCGACGTCGATGCCAGGTTTGACACTGTGGTTGAACTCGACGCTGCGCAGATCAAGCCGCAAGTCAGTTGGGGCACTTCGCCGGAAATGGTCCTGGCCGTTGATCAGAACGTCCCTGACCCGGCCAAAGAGATGGATCTGGTCAAGCGCGACTCGATCGTCCGCGCCTTGAAATACATGGGCTTGACCGCCAATCAGGCGATCACCGACATTCAACTGGATCGCGTGTTCATTGGTTCCTGCACCAACTCGCGGATCGAGGATTTGCGCGCTGCGGCAGTCATCGCCAAGGGCCGTAAAGTCGCTTCGACCATCAAGCAAGCGATTGTGGTGCCGGGTTCGGGTCTGGTGAAGGCGCAAGCTGAATCCGAAGGCCTGGACAAGATTTTCCTCGACGCCGGTTTCGAGTGGCGTGAGCCGGGTTGCTCGATGTGCCTGGCAATGAACCCGGATCGTTTGGAGTCCGGCGAACATTGCGCCTCGACGTCCAACCGTAACTTCGAGGGCCGTCAAGGCGCCGGTGGCCGTACCCACCTCGTCAGCCCGGCCATGGCTGCTGCGGCAGCGGTGAACGGTCGTTTCATCGACGTTCGTGAATTGATTTAAGGAGCGCAGCATGAAAGCTTTCACCCAGCACACTGGTCTTGTCGCGCCTTTGGATCGTGCCAACGTCGACACCGACCAGATCATTCCGAAGCAGTTCTTGAAATCGATCAAACGCACCGGTTTCGGCCCTAACCTGTTCGACGAGTGGCGTTACCTGGATGTGGGTCAACCGTATCAGGACAACTCCAAGCGCCCTCTGAACAAGGAATTCGTCCTCAACGCCGAGCGTTATCAAGGCGCCAGCGTGTTGCTGGCCCGCGAGAACTTCGGTTGTGGCTCCAGCCGTGAGCACGCGCCGTGGGCGCTGGAAGAATACGGTTTTCGCAGCATTATCGCGCCGAGTTACGCCGACATCTTCTTCAACAACAGCTTCAAGAACGGCTTGCTGCCGATCATCTTGAGTGACGCTGAAGTCGACGAACTGTTCAAACAGGTCGAGGCCGAGCCGGGTTATCAATTGCAGGTCGATCTGCACGCGCAAACCGTGACCCGTCCGGATGGAAAGGTTTACAACTTTGAAATCGATGCGTTCCGCAAGCACTGCCTGTTGAACGGTCTGGACGATATCGGTCTGACCTTGCAGGACGGCGATGCGATTGCGACGTTTGAGGCCAAGCATCGGGTCAGCCAGCCGTGGTTGTTCCGCGACGCGTGATTGATTCGAGATTGATGCAGTCAGGGCCAGCCTCTTCGGGAGCAAGCCCCCTCCCACAGGGTTGTTGTATAGGCCACAAATCCAGGGTGGGAGGGGGCTTGCTCCCGAAGGCGGCAGTCTAGGCAATACAAGGCTAAAACCAAAAGGAAGTCCCCATGGCCAGCACTGCCCAGCACACTCAGGTCGTACAAAAGCAATTCGGTGAGCAGGCCGCCGCCTACCTGAGCAGCGCCGTTCACGCGCAAGGCACCGAATTTGCGCTGCTACAGGCTGAACTGGTCGGGCAGGGCGAAGCCCGAGTACTGGACTTGGGGTGTGGCGCCGGTCATGTGAGTTTTCACGTCGCACCGCTGGTCAAGGACGTGGTCGCTTACGATCTGTCGCAGCAAATGCTCGACGTGGTCGCAGCCGCTGCCGTTGATCGCGGCCTGAGTAACATTGCCACCGTCAACGGCGCCGCCGAGCGATTGCCGTTTGCCGATGGCGAGTTCGACTTTGTGTTCAGCCGTTATTCGGCGCATCACTGGAGCGATCTGGGTGTGGCTCTGCGCGAAGTGCGTCGGGTGCTCAAGCCCGGCGGTGTGGCGGCGTTCGTTGATGTGTTGTCGCCGGGTAGCCCGTTGTTCGACACTTACCTGCAAAGCGTCGAAGTGCTGCGCGACACCAGTCATGTGCGCGATTATTGCGCCGGCGAGTGGTTGCGGCATGTCAGCGAAGCCGGGCTGCATACCCGCAGCACCACGCGGCAGCGTTTGCGGCTGGAGTACAGCAGTTGGGTGGAGCGCATGCGTACACCCGAAGTGATGCGCGCGGCGATCCGTCAGTTGCAGCAGTCGATGGGTAACGAAGTGCGCGAATATTTCGAGATTGCGGCCGATGGTTCGTTCAGTACAGATGTCATCGTGCTGATGGCCGAGCGATAAGAATTTATCCGGGCGTGCCGGTAATGGCGCACCGATTGAAGACACGAGGAAAGCATGAGCAAGCAGATTCTGATTCTCCCAGGTGATGGTATTGGTCCGGAAATCATGGCCGAAGCGGTCAAGGTTCTTACGCTTGCCAACGACAAGTACAGCCTGGGTTTCGAGCTGAGCCATGACGTGATCGGTGGCGCCGCCATCGACAAACACGGCGTGCCGCTGGCCGACGAAACCCTCGACCGTGCCCGTGCTGCCGACGCCGTGCTGCTGGGCGCCGTGGGCGGCCCGAAATGGGACACCATCGAGCGCGACATCCGCCCTGAGCGCGGCCTGCTGAAAATCCGTGCGCAACTGGGCCTGTTCGGCAACCTGCGTCCGGCGATTCTCTACCCGCAGTTGGCCGACGCGTCGAGCCTGAAGCCGGAAATCGTTGCCGGTCTGGACATCCTGATCGTCCGTGAGCTGACCGGCGGCATCTACTTCGGCGCGCCTCGTGGCACCCGCACGCTTGAAAACGGCGAGCGTCAGGCCTACGACACCCTGCCGTACAGCGAAAGCGAAATCCGCCGCATCGCCCGTGTCGGTTTCGACATGGCCATGGTGCGCGGCAAGAAGCTGTGCTCGGTGGACAAGGCCAACGTGCTGGCGTCCAGCCAACTGTGGCGTGAAGTGGTCGAGCAGGTGGCCAAGGATTACCCAGAGGTCGAGCTGAGCCACATGTACGTCGACAACGCCGCCATGCAACTGGTGCGCGCACCGAAGCAGTTCGACGTGATCGTGACCGACAACCTGTTTGGCGACATTCTGTCCGACGAAGCGTCGATGCTCACCGGCTCCATCGGCATGTTGCCGTCCGCTTCGCTGGACTCCAACAACAAGGGCATGTACGAGCCTTGCCACGGCTCGGCGCCGGACATCGCAGGCAAAGGCATCGCCAACCCCTTGGCGACCATTCTGTCGGTATCGATGATGCTGCGTTACAGCTTCAATCTGCACGACGCGGCCGATGCCATCGAAAAAGCCGTCAGCGTGGTGCTGGATCAAGGTCTTCGCACCGGTGACATCTATTCGGCCGGTTGCACCAAAGTCGGTACGCAGGAAATGGGTGACGCAGTAGTCGCCGCGCTGCGGAATCTGTAATCTCTCGGGCCCGCTGCGAAATTCAATACAAAGCAGCGGCCCACTTTTCAAAAAGGTGTAGTTGCGATGAAACGTGTAGGTCTGATCGGTTGGCGCGGGATGGTCGGTTCCGTGCTCATGCAGCGGATGCTGGAAGAGCAGGATTTCGATCTAATCGAGCCGGTGTTTTTCACCACGTCCAATGTCGGTGGCCAATGCCGGTCTGTGGGCAAGGTCATTGCTCCGCTCAAGGTTGCTTACAGCATTGATGAGCTGAAGACCCTCGACGTGATTCTGACCTGCCAGGGCGGCGACTACACCAGCGAAGTGTTCCCGAAGCTGCGCGAAGCCGGCTGGCAGGGCTACTGGATCGACGCGGCTTCCAGCCTGCGCATGAACGATGATGCGGTCATCATTCTCGATCCGGTCAACCGCAAGGTCATCGACCAGCAACTGGATGCAGGCACCAAGAACTACGTCGGCGGCAACTGCACCGTCAGCCTGATGCTCATGGGGCTGGGCGGTCTGTTTGAGGCGGGTCTGGTCGAGTGGATGAGCGCCATGACCTATCAGGCCGCTTCTGGTGCCGGTGCGCAGAACATGCGTGAGCTGATCAAGCAGATGGGCGCGACCCACGCCGCTGTCGCCGATCAACTGGCCGACCCGGCGAGCGCGATTCTTGACATCGACCGTCGTGTGGCCGAAGCCATGCGCAGCGACGCGTACCCGACCGAGAACTTCGGCGTACCGCTGGCCGGCAGCCTGATCCCGTGGATCGACAAGGAACTGCCGAACGGCCAGAGCCGTGAAGAATGGAAGGCCCAGGCCGAGACCAACAAGATTCTGGGTCGCTTCAAGAGCCCGATTCCGGTCGATGGCATCTGCGTGCGCATCGGCGCCATGCGTTGCCACAGCCAGGCACTGACCATCAAGCTGAACAAAGATGTGCCGATCGCCGACATCGAAGGGTTGATCAGTCAGCACAACCCTTGGGTCAAACTGGTACCAAACCAGCGCGAGATCAGCATGCAGGAGCTGAGCCCGACCAAGGTCACTGGCACCCTGAATGTTCCGGTCGGTCGTCTGCGCAAATTGAACATGGGTTCGCAGTTCCTCGGCGCCTTCACCGTCGGCGACCAACTGCTGTGGGGCGCGGCTGAGCCGCTGCGTCGCATGCTGCGGATCCTGCTGGAGCGTTGATCGCTTGAAGCCATGAAAGAGCCCGCCCCTTGTGAGAGGTGCGGGTTTTTTATGCCTGAATTTTTTCGGGTGACTGTGCCGGCCTTTTCGCGAGCAAGCCCGCATGGGAATGCATTTCAAGTGTGTGGGGGCTTGCTCGCGAAGGCGTCCGGACGGCCACCACAAATCCCGCAGAAATTGCCTGCATGGCGGTCACCCGGTAAAGTGCCGCTCCCCCCGTTTCGCCAGAGGCCGCACCATGACCCAGACCCTAGATATTGCCGTGATCGGCGCCACCGGTACTGTCGGCGAAACCCTCGTACAGATTCTCGAAGAGCGCGACTTCCCGGTCGGCAACCTGCACCTGCTGGCCAGCAGCGAGTCTGCCGGCAGCTCTGTGCTGTTCCGTAACAAGAATGTGCGCGTGCGCGAAGTCGATGAGTTCGATTTCAGCAAGGTCAAACTGGTGTTCTTCGCCGCCGGCCCGGCCATCACCCTGAGCTACGCCGCTCGCGCCCATGCCGCCGGTTGCTCGCTGATCGACCTGTCCGGCGCCTTGTCGGCCGAGCAAGCGCCGCAAGTGGTGCCGGAAGCCAACGCCGATGTGCTTGCCGGTTTGAAAGCGCCGTTTCAGGTCAGCAGCCCGAGTCCGTCGGCTACCACGCTCGCCGTGGTGCTGGCGGCGCTGCGTGATCTGATCGACCTGCAATACGTGAATGTCACCGCCAATCTGGCTGTTTCCGCCCAGGGGCGCGAAGCGGTCAGCGAGTTGGCGCGACAGACCGCCGAACTGCTGAACATGCGTCCGCTGGAACCCACGTTCTTTGACCGGCAGATGGCGTTCAATCTGCTGGCTCAGGTCGGCACGCCTGACGCAGCGGGCCATACGCTGCTGGAAAAACGTCTGGTGCGCGAGTTGCGTCAGGTGCTGGCTCAGCCTTTATTAAAGATTTCCGCAACTTGCGTTCAAGCCCCGGTGTTTTTTGGCGATAGCCTTAGCGTGACCTTGCAGTCAGCAAAGGCTGTCGACCTGGAAAAAATCAACGCTGCACTCGAAGATGCGCCGGGAATCGAGCTGGTTGAAGCCGGTGATTACCCGACAGCAGTCGGTGATGCGGTAGGGCAGGACGTTGTCTATGTCGGTCGCGTGCGCAGTGGTGTCGACGACCCGGCGGAACTTAATCTGTGGCTGACGTCAGATAACGTACGCAAAGGTGCAGCCCTTAACGCTGTGCAGGTGGCTGAATTGTTGATAAAAGACCTGCTGTAAAAGATACTTGGCAACAATTTGTCGACCGATTCTAGGTGAGCGCTATGCTTGCCCGAAGCGCTTGACGACGTGTCACCCTCCGGGACCTTCCGGGGCATCAATGAAATGATCGCGCGCGGCATCTGTCGTCGTCGCGCGCAATGCCTTACGGCAGCGGCAATCAACATCTTCTCGCTGGCCGAGGAACGTTCAAACAAAGGATGAGGCTATGGTTCAAGTTCGCAAACTGGTGTTAGCAATAGCGGCCGCCTCGGCGCTGTCCTCCGGTATGGCGCATGCCCTCGGGCTCGGGGAACTGACCCTGAAGTCGACCCTGAACCAGCCGCTGATGGCCGAGATCGAGTTGCTCGACGTCAAGGATCTCACCGCGGCCGAAGTGGTGCCGAGCCTGGCTTCCCCTGAAGATTTCGCCAAGGCCGGCGTCGATCGTCAGGCCTTTCTAAACGATCTGACCTTCACCCCGGTGCTCAACGCCAGCGGCAAAAGCGTACTGCGCGTGACGTCGAGCAAGCCGTTGTCGGAGCCGATGGTCAAATTCCTCGTGCAGGTGATGTGGCCCAATGGCCGTCTGCTGCGCGATTACAGCGTGTTGCTCGATCCGTCGAAGTTCTCGCCGCAGACCGCTGACGCCGCTGCGCAACCGGCGCCGTCGCAAACCATCACCGCGCCGACCACTGGCGCAACGCATCCTGCCCAGTACACCACGACGCCGCGCGATACCTTGTGGGAAATCGCGGCAAAGGCGCGCAACGGTGGTTCGGTGCAGCAGACCATGCTGGCGATTCAGGCGCTTAACCCGGACGCGTTCATTGGCGGCAACATCAACCTGCTGAAAACCGGTCAGGTGCTGCGCTTGCCGGACTCGGTGCAAAGCACTGCGCTGCCGCAGTCCAGGGCCATCGCTGAAGTTGCAGCGCAGAACGAAGCCTGGCGTCAGGGGCGTCGCTATGTGGCCAAGCCTGGCACCGGCCAGCAACAGCTTGATGCGACCAAGCGTGGTCGCGCCAATACCGGTGTTGCGCCGAATGCCGAAGACAAACTGAGCCTGGTTTCGGCCGAAAGCGCGAAGGCGCGCGGTAAAGGCCCGGCAGGCGATGCCAAGGCCTTGAGCGATAAGCTTGCGGTCACTCAGGAAAGCCTCGACACGACTCGTCGTGACAATGAGGAACTGAAAAGCCGCATGGCCGATCTGCAAAGCCAACTGGACAAGCTGCAACGCCTGATCGAGCTGAAGAACAATCAACTGGCGAAAATGCAGGCCGAAGGGCCTGGCGCTGCGCCAGCCGTGAATCCTGCTGTTGCACCGGTGCCGGCCATCACCGCCGAGTTGGCTGCTACGCCTGCAGAAGCTGCATCGGCCTCTCCGACCCCGGAATCGGCTATTGCGCCGCCGGTTGATACGCCGGCTGAGACTCCAATTGTCGAGCCGAAACCGGCTGTCGATGACGAGAAGACATTCAACGAACTGCTGACCAATCCGGTCCTGCTGGGCCTAGTCGGTGGTGGTGCCGTCGTTCTGCTGCTCTTGCTGCTGTTGTTGGCCCGTCGCCGCAAAGCCCAGCAAGAAGCCGATAAGCATGTGCGCATGGCCCGCGCTCTGGCCGATGAACAAGACTTCTCCGCCGAGCAGGATCTGCCGGAAAGCAGCTTCGAAGGTCTGGAAGTGCCTGCTGCGAGCGTCAAACTCAATACGCCGGCTCCAGCGCCAACTCCAGCGCCAGTAGTGGCGCCTATCGTGATGGCCGAACCTATTGCCGCGCCACTGGTTGCGCCGGCAGCCGAGCGTTCTGACGATGTGTTGGACAAGGCGCAGTCGCACATCAGTGCCGGTCGCCTGAACCAGGCTGCTGCGTTGCTGGAAGAGGGCGTCAGCCTCGAGCCGCAGCGCAGTGACCTGCGTCTGAAGTTGATGGAAGTCTACGGTCAGCAGGGCGACCGCGATGCGTTCGTGGGGCAGGAGCGTCAATTGGTGGCCAATGGCGACAACTTCGCCAAGGTCGAAGAACTGAAAAGTCGCTTCCCGGCCATGGCGGTAGCGCTTACGGCTGGTCTGGCGGCTGCCGCTGTCGCCGCCGAACTGGATGCACAATACGTCAAGGACTTGCTGCTGGATGAGCCGCAAGAGCCCGCACCGGCATCTGTGGAAGATGATCTGGACAGCACGTTTGACCTGAGTCTGGATGACCTCGACAACATTACCCCGGTGGAGCCTGCACCCGTCGTTGAGCCGCAAGCGCCCGTTGAACTCGACGAATTCCCGTCAGACGACGACCTGAGTTTTGAATCGGTGCTGCAACAGCAGACCGACATCAAAGAGAACCTGGATGACCTGTCGGATTTCGATCTGGATCTGGATCTTGGTGCCGAGCCAGCCCCGTCCACGGCCGCATTGGCCGATGACGACTTCCTGCTGGATCTTGATGAAGGTGTGAAGGACCTGCCGCCGGTCGAGCCGCCGGTCGTTGCTGACGTGCCGCAGGATGATCTGGAGCTGCCAGCCGATTTCGATCTGTCGCTGTCTGACGAGATGGATAGCAATCCAGCCGCTGAACCGGATGCGTTCGCTGCCGAACTCGATGACGTCAATGCCGAGCTGGATCGTCTGTCGCAGAGCATTGCCGAGCCAACGTTCACCGAAGCTGATGCGGCGCTGGGTGGGGATCTGGGCGAAGACGATTTCGATTTCCTCGCCGGCACCGACGAGGCGGCGACCAAGCTTGATCTGGCCCAGGCCTACATCGATATGGGCGACAGCGACGGCGCCCGTGACATTCTCAACGAGGTGTTGACCGAGGGTGACGAGAAGCAGCGCGGCGAAGCCAGGGAAATGCTGTCGAACCTGGTTTGATTCAGCCATTAGCGGTAAACAAAGCGGCAGCCCATTGAGGCTGCCGTTTTTGTTTGGGTTGGATTCGGCGGTGCTTGATTGGCCGTCTTCGCGAGCGAGCCTGCTCCCAGCGTTGGAATGCATTTCAATGGTGTGCGGGCTTGCTTGCGAAGAGGCTGGGCCGGTCGGCAGAGAACTCACTGGCATCCCCGGTTCACAGCCTTATAATGCCCGCCTTTGCAAAAACAGCAGGCTGTCCCACCTTGGCAAACATAGATAACCCGGTCGCCGAAATGGCGCCCGACGGCTTTTACCGCATCGCGCTGGGCGTTGAATACAAAGGCTCGCGCTACAGTGGCTGGCAGCGTCAGTCCACCGGTGTGGCTACGGTGCAGGAAGCCCTCGAAAAAGCTTTGTCGAAAGTCGCCAACTCGCCGGTTTCGCTACAGTGCGCCGGGCGTACCGACGCGGGCGTACATGCCTGTGGACAGGTGGTGCATTTCGACACTCAAGTCGATCGCTCGCTCAAAGCCTGGGTGATGGGCGCCAACATTAACCTGCCCCACGACATCAGTGTCAGTTGGGCCAAGGTGATGCCGGCGCACTTTCATGCGCGGTTCAAAGCCATCGCCCGGCGTTATCGCTATGTGATCTACAACGATCAGATCCGTCCGGCGCATCTCAACGAAGAAATCACCTGGAATCACCGTCCGCTGGATGTCGAACGCATGGCCGAGGCAGCGCAATACCTGATCGGCACCCATGATTTCAGCGCGTTTCGTGCCGGTCAGTGCCAGGCCAAGTCGCCAATCAAGAAGATGCATCACCTGCGCGTGACCCGTCACGGCAAGATGATCGTGCTCGATATCCGCGCCAATGCTTTCCTGCACCACATGGTGCGCAACATCGCTGGCGTGCTGATGACCATCGGCGCGGGCGAGCGCCCGGTTGAATGGATGAAGGAAGTGCTGGAAAGCCGCGAACGTCGTTCCGGTGGTGTGACGGCGCATCCGTATGGTCTGTATCTGGTGCAGGTCGAGTACCACGATGAGTTCCCGTTGCCCGAGCGTTTTATCGGGCCACACTTCCTGACGGGTTTCTCGGAACTTGACGGCTGACGCCCTCGAACGCTTTTGTTACCATCCGGGACTTTCCCGGATTTGCCTCGGAGTTTTTATCGACATGTCAGCCGTTCGCAGCAAGATTTGCGGGATTACCCGCATGGAAGACGCGTTGGCTGCTGTTGAGGCCGGGGCGGATGCGATCGGATTCGTGTTCTACGCCAAGAGCCCGCGCGCGGTGACCGTGCAGCAGGCGCGGGCGATCATCAAGTCATTGCCGCCATTTGTGACCACGGTGGGCCTGTTCGTCAACGCCAGTCGCTGCGAGCTGGGGGAAATCCTCGATGCCGTGCCGCTGGATCTGTTGCAGTTCCATGGTGATGAACCGGCGGATGAGTGCGAAAGCTGGCATCGTCCTTACATCAAGGCATTGCGGGTCAAGGCCGGTGACGATATTGCTGGCGCCTGCAACGCCTATCCGACCGCCAGCGGCGTGCTGCTCGACACCTATGTCGAGGGGGTGCCCGGTGGAACCGGCGAGGCGTTCGACTGGTCATTGATTCCTCGGGGGTTGAGCAAGCCGCTGATTCTGGCGGGCGGGCTGACCCCCGAGAACATTGCAGACGCCGTGGCGCGGGTTCGGCCTTACGCGGTGGACGTCAGCGGTGGGGTAGAAGCGAGCAAAGGCATCAAGGATCATGCAAAGATTCGGGCGTTCATCAACGCTGTACGCAAAGCGCCATATTGATGTGACGGCTGGCAGTCTGCCGCCGTCCATCAATGCACTTGCACAAAGCAGGCGAGGCTGAGGGTTTTTGGGTTGTACGAAGGTCAGTTTTGCTGGCCCGGCGCCCCACCAATCATCGCCACACACATGAATTTAGCTGAAGGGCATACGCGGGGCTGCGAACCAGAGCGTTCGGGCCGCCGGTACTGGAGAAAGAAAGCATGAGCAACTGGTTAGTAGACAAACTGATCCCTTCGATCATGCGCTCGGAGGTCAAGAAGAGCTCGGTGCCTGAAGGTCTGTGGCACAAATGCCCGTCCTGCGAGGCTGTGCTGTACCGTCCGGAGCTGGAAAAGACCCTGGACGTTTGCCCCAAGTGCAACCACCACATGCGCATCGGCGCACGGGCGCGCATCGACATCTTCCTCGATGCCGAAGGTCGCAATGAACTGGGCGCCGATCTGGAGCCGGTTGACCGTCTTAAATTCCGCGACGGCAAGAAGTACAAGGATCGCCTGACCGCTGCTCAAAAGCAGACCGGTGAAAAAGACGCACTGATTTCCGTAAGCGGCACCCTGCTGGGTATGCCGGTGGTGGTTTCGGCGTTTGAATTCAGCTTCATGGGCGGTTCCATGGGCGCCATCGTCGGTGAGCGTTTCGTGCGTGCTGCCAACTACGCGCTGGAAAATCGTTGCCCGATGATCTGCTTCGCCGCCTCCGGTGGTGCGCGTATGCAGGAAGCGCTGATCTCGCTGATGCAGATGGCCAAGACTTCCGCTGTGCTGGCGCGTCTGCGTGAAGAGGGCATCCCGTTCATCTCCGTGCTGACCGATCCGGTCTACGGCGGCGTTTCAGCCAGTCTGGCCATGCTAGGCGACGTGATCGTTGGCGAACCGAAGGCCCTGATCGGTTTCGCCGGCCCGCGCGTTATCGAGCAGACCGTGCGCGAAAAACTGCCGGAAGGCTTCCAGCGTAGCGAGTTCTTGCTGGAACACGGTGCAATCGACATGATCATCCACCGTCAGGAACTGCGCCCACGTCTGGGTAACCTGCTGGCGCAAATGACCGGCAAGCTGACGCCGGTGTTCGTCGCAGCGCCAATCGAGCCAATCGTGGTTCCGCCGGTGCCTGCCAACCTATGACCGAGCGCACCCTTGGCGAGTGGCTCGCCTACCTTGAGCAGTTGCATCCCTCGGCCATCGACATGGGGCTGGAGCGTTCGCAACAGGTAGCGTCCCGCATGGGGCTGGGCCAGCCGGCGCCCAGGGTGATTACGGTTACCGGCACTAACGGCAAGGGTTCAACCTGCGCTTTTGTGGCTTCTTTGCTGCGGGCACAGGGCCTGAGCGTTGGTGTCTACAATTCTCCGCACCTGCTGCGTTATAACGAGCGGGTGCAACTCAATGGCGTCGAAGCCACTGATTCGCAGTTGTGCCAGGCTTTTGCTGCCGTAGAGGCTGGGCGCGGCGACACTTCCCTGACTTACTTCGAAATGGGCACCCTCGCGGCGTTCTGGCTGTTTCAGCAGGCCGGGCTTGACGCTGTGGTGCTTGAAGTCGGTCTGGGCGGGCGTCTGGATACGGTCAATGTGGTGGACGCCGATATCGCACTGGTGACCAGCATTGGTGTTGATCACGCCGACTATCTGGGTGATACACGCGAGTCTGTGGCCTTCGAGAAGGCCGGTATCTTCCGCCAGGGCAAACCGGCCTTGTGTGGCGACCTCAATCCTCCGCAACCGCTACTCGACAAGGCTCGCGAACTGGCGTGCCCGTTCTTCCTGCGTGGGCGTGACTTCGACCTGGGCATCACTGATCAGTACTGGCAGTGGCGCGGGACTGACGCGCAGGGCTGTGTTGTCGAGTTGCACGATCTGCCACTGCTCGATCTGCCGATGGAAAACGCCGCGCTGGCGTTGCAGGCTTATTTATTGCTCGGTTTGCCGTGGAATGCGCCGCAGATCGCGGCGGCCTTGCAGGCGACGCGTGTGGTTGGGCGTCTGGATCGGCGTCCGTTCGAGTGGAACGGCAAGCGCCTGAACCTGTTGCTGGATGTCGGTCACAATCCGCATGCGGCCGAGTATCTGGCTCGTCGCCTGGCTTCGCGGCCTCCGGTTGGCAAACGTCTGGCGGTATTCGGCTTGCTGGCGGACAAGGATCTGGAGGGTGTTGTCGGCGAATTGAATGCTAGTGTCGAGCACTGGGCTGTGGCGCCGCTCGATTCGCCACGTGCTCGCCCGGTGAATGAATTACATGCGGCATTGCAGAACCTTGGCGCATCCGTCACGTCATACGATAGTGTCGCCGCCGCTCTGGAAGGGCAGTGCGCTGTTGCCATAAGCGACGACGAGATTCTGTTGTTCGGATCATTTTATTGTGTCGCCGAGGCCCTTGAATGGCTGGCCCGGCGCTCCACGGAGGAAGCGGCAAATGGCTTTGCTGGATAAAGCGTACAAACAGCGCATGGTCGGCGCTCTGGTGTTGGTGGCGCTGGCGGTGATTTTCCTGCCGATGCTGTTTTCCCGTCAGGATGAGCAGCGCCAGGTCACGGTTGATGCGCCAGCTGCTCCGCAAGCGCCTGCCGTGCCGCCAGTGCAGTTGGAGCCGGTTGCCGTGCCTGAGCCGCAAGACTTGCCGCAAGAGCCTGTGCCAAGTGATGAAGAGGTCGCCGAGCAAACGGCGCCTTCTGCGCCGATTTCACCGGCACCTGTGGCTTCGGCGCCAGTCGCCAAGCCGACTCCGGCACCCGTGGCCAAGCCGATTCCTGCGCCTTCTCAGCCTATTGCTGCAGCGCCGACCAGGCCTGACACCACGCAGAGTCGTGTCGATGCCAATGGTCTGTCGGTGAGCTGGTCGGTGCAACTGGCTAGCCTGTCGAGCCGTGCCAATGCCGAAAGCCTGCAGAAAACCCTGCGCAGCCAAGGGTACAACGCCTACATCCGTTCTGCCGATGGCAAGAATCGGGTGTTCGTCGGGCCTCTGATCGAGCGCGCTGAAGCCGATCGTCTGCGTGATTTGTTGAGTCGCCAGCAGAACCTCAAGGGTTTTGTCGTGCGCTTCCAGCCTGAGCGCGGTTAAAAACTATCACGCTGATTGAAAAGCACTGACAATCGCAGCTTACCGACAGCCATGCGCTCTGCTAAAATGCGCCGCCTTATCCGTCTGTAGGCTGCACTGTGCCATTTACCTGGGTTGACTGGGCGATCGTTGCAATCATCGCCATCTCCGCTTTGATCAGTTTGAGCCGCGGCTTCGTCAAGGAAGCATTATCGCTGGTGACCTGGATCATCGCAGGAGCTGTCGCCTGGATGTTCGGTGGCTCACTGTCCGAGTACCTCGCCGGATACATCGAAACCCCATCGGCCCGCGTGATCGCGGGCTGTGCGATCATGTTTGTCGCCACACTCATCGTGGGCGCAATGATCAATTATCTTATCGGCGAGTTGGTTCGCGTCACCGGGTTATCCGGGACCGATCGATTCCTCGGCATGGCCTTCGGTGCTGCGCGTGGCGCGCTGCTGGTGGTCGTGGCGATCGGGCTCCT
>NZ_JBIUWN010000006.1:0-135167 GCF_044743485.1 Pseudomonas sp. NPDC087614
GGCATCGGCCGTCACGCTCAGGGCTTCTTGTTCCAGCTGTTCTTTGGCGGCCTTGGCCATTGGCTCCAGTTGTTTTCGGTCGTCGCCGTCCTGGGATACTGAGCGATGCGCTTATCCAGCTTCTCTTCCTGACGCTTGAGCTGCTTGAGGTTCGTGTGGCGCCGCGAGGAAGCGACAGCCTGAAACTTGCTGCCATCAATGGCCACCAGCTCACCGGCTATCAGGCCGGCGGTTCGGCAGAACTGGACGAAGGCCCGGCACGTCGCCACAAAGGCCGGTTTGTTGTTTTTGCGAAAGTCGGCGATGGTCTTGAAGTCGGGTTTAAGCCGGTTGATCAACCACATCACTTCGACGTTGCGCTGACACTCAGCTTCGAGCCGCCGCGAGGAGCGAATCCGCTGAAAATAGCCGTAGAGATAGAGTTTGAGCTGGTCGGCGGGGTCATAAGAAGGGCGACCGGTGCTTTTAGGCAGCGCTTTATCAAAGCCCAGTTGCACCAGATCCAGCTTTGCGACGTACAGGTCGATAACCCGAACCAGGTGATCTTCGGGGATCAACTCTTCCAGCGAGACCGGAAACAGGCTGGTCTGGCTGCGAGACTCTCCTTGGATGTAAGCCATAACGAAAAATGCTCCGTATCTTTCGATACGGAGCATTTTCATTGAGCGCTGCGCAGATTGCTAGGTTTTCACACAGTCTGCGAAGGTGGCTTTTCGTACAGACCGATCAAACGCTATCAGTAAGCCTTGCCAGTCTTGTAGAAGTTTTCAAAGCAGAAGTTCGTCGCGTCGATGTAGCCCTCAGCGCCACCGCAGTCGAAACGCTTGCCTTTGAACTTGTAGGCCATTACGCAGCCGTTCTGGGCTTGTTTCATCAAAGCATCGGTGATCTGAATTTCGCCACCCTTGCCTGGCTCGGTTTGCTCGATCAGGTCGAAGATGTCCGGAGTCAGGATGTAACGACCGATGATCGCCAGGTTCGACGGAGCGTCTTCCGGCTTTGGCTTCTCGACCATGCTGTGAACGCGGTAGATGTCGTCGCGAATCATCTCGCCGGAGATCACGCCGTACTTGTTGGTTTCTTGCGGATCGACTTCCTGGATGGCCACGATCGAGCAGCGGAACTGCTTGTACAGCTTGACCATCTGGGTCAGTACGCCGTCGCCTTCAAGGTTGACACACAGGTCGTCCGCCAGCACCACGGCAAACGGTTCGTCGCCAATCAGCGGGCGACCGGTGAGGATCGCGTGGCCCAGACCTTTCATTTCGGTCTGACGAGTGTAGGAGAACGAGCACTCGTCCAGCAATTTGCGGATGCCGACCAGGTATTTTTCCTTGTCGGTGCCTTTGATCTGGTTTTCCAGCTCGTAACTGATGTCGAAGTGGTCTTCCAGAGCGCGCTTGCCACGACCGGTAACGATCGAAATTTCCGTCAGGCCAGCGTCCAGAGCCTCTTCAACGCCGTACTGGATCAGTGGCTTGTTTACCACCGGCAGCATTTCTTTAGGCATGGCTTTAGTCGCTGGCAGGAAGCGAGTACCGTAACCGGCTGCTGGGAACAAGCATTTCTTGATCATATAAGTCCTTGAAAGGGCTGTGTGTACGAGTTTCGGCGCAGTCTAATCAGGCGGCGTGCACCTTACAATGCCCCGCACTGGCTAACCGATGCCATCATAGAGAAATATTCTCGCCGATAGTTCCATCGGCATCTTGCGTAGCCAGATCAGCGTAGCTCAAAGATGCCGACAAGCCGAATCACCATACGCTCATCGCCCCCCAATGCGAGCATTTGCCGGTATCATGGCGCCTTTGAACCAGCGAACGAGACAGATAGATGGCCGCGGTAAAAATCATCAACGGGTACGTGATCGACAAGAAAGACGGCAAGTGGAATCTGACCACCACCAATGGCGAACACATCGCTGGGCCTTTCGACAGTGAACAACTGGCGACTGATGTCGCGTCGGTGTTCACGGACACTCCCGCATCGGCGAAGCGCCGTGGCAAAGATCAGGACTGATCTGCTGCGCCCTCCCCCGGAGCCCTGCCCTTGCGCAGGGCTTTTTTGTGCTCGCCTGCAAACAAGTGGCCTATCGCTATAACCTTTTCATACCAGCGCTGTCAGAGCGTCTAGTCCCCCTCGTTAAAGACGACAAATATGAACCTGAACAGTTTTTTGCCACTGATTGCGGTACTGGCCCTGACCGGTTGTGCCACCTCCCAAACCACTTACCTGAACAACGGCGAACAGGGCCTGACCATCGAGTGCTCCGGCGAAGCCAATTCCTGGGCCACTTGCTATGAAAAGGCCGATGCCTCCTGTGCGGGCACCGGGTATCGCATCGTCGGCACGGACGGCACGCCAGCTTCGAAGGAAAGCGACAAGACATTGGGTATCGATGTCGGCAACTACAAAAACCGCAGCGTGGTAGTGGTCTGCAAATAGACCTTACATGTGGATTTCGGCGAACTTGATCCCGAGTCCGCGTACAACTTCGATCAGATCGTCGAGCCGATTGAAAGACTCGACTTCGTCGTTATCGTCCACCAGGAAATAACTGCGCCCAGCGCTTTTCTTGAAAAACACGATCCACTCGCCCGAATTCGCCGGGTTCTGAATTACATGGGTGGCAGAGATCAGGCCCTCTGCGTGGCGTTCTCGTACTTGCTCTCGCTTCATCGCAACTCCAGAAATGAAAATGCCGTCACAGCATGACTGTGACGGCATTGATGCTGATGACCCGTAGTCTATCAGCCGGAAATACACGCGTTGGCAGCGTTACGCACATCACGTGGGCGCACGGGTACATTGGACATGCGCTCGTGCAGCTTGATGCTGCTGCCGCCGGAGCGATCTTCGATGTCAAACACGGCCGCCGCGCCCGTGGACAATTTCCCGGGAACGATGACTCGAACCCCATCCTTGTGCGCCTGCACTTGCAGCGCGCCACGGCTATCGGCCAGTTTTTCGGCCAGGCATTGAGCGTACTCATGGGGCTTCTTGCCGGAGATCACGCTCATGGTCGGCAGTGTTTCATTGATTTCGGAAACACTTGCGCAACCACCTACAGCCAAAACCAACGGCAGACACACCACACCCCACTTCATACAAAACCTCCGTTAAAGACCGTCCGACAGCACAAATGCCGTTTTTCTCCGAGGTCTCTTGCATTTAACCCGCATCCAATCGCGAATATGTGTTCAAAATTGTCAATCCAACGCCCGACGGCCAGATAATAACCCGTGCGGGCTGATAAACTGCGCCCATTAACAAGCTATCGTTTTGATTTTGTAGAAAAAGCCCTTCCGGAGGCGCCCATGAAATTTATTCACCAGCGCGAGCACCTCAACGAAGACGACATCGTCGTCATCCAATGCTCGCAAACCTGCAACATCCGTCTGATGAACGACGCCAACTTTCGCAGCTTTAAAAATGGTGGTCGCCACACCTATCACGGCGGCGCTTTCGACACCTTCCCGGCCCGCATTACGGCGCCGAGCACCGGTTTCTGGAACATCACCATCGACACCGTCAACCGTCGCCCAATCAGCGTTACCCGCAAGCCGACGCTGACTCACTCGATCAAGATCATCCGCCGCTCCAGCACCAAACTCAGCTGAGCTGCCCCACCCTTTCAGGCAGGTAAACATGACCGTGGCCCAAACGACCAAATACGTCATCAAGTACAAACTCAACGGTGAGCGGCGCTTCGAGTTCGCTCAACTGGAAAACGGTACAGAAGAAGAAGCCAAGGCAGCGCTGAGTGCAATTCACGACCAGGCTGACGTAGTCAGCGATATCGCCGTCAGCAAAGCGCTGTAACCTTTCGCCAGAATTCGACCGCTAGCGTCCACGACACTTTGTGACCCGCATGCAACCGAGCCATTTTGATCTATTCGCCGATCACGAACCTGAGCAGCAACCCCGCGCCGAGCAGATCGGCGAGCAATCGTGGTTGCTGCGTGGGTTTGCCCTGCCCATAGTCGATCAACTGTTACCGGTATTGGCCGCGATTCTGGCGGCAGCGCCATTGCGCCACATGGTCACACCGGGCGGTTTCAGCATGTCGGTGGGCACCAGCAGTTGCGGGCACCTGGGCTGGATCACCGATCGCAGCGGCTATCGCTATTCAAGCGTCGACCCACTCAGCGGCCAGCCCTGGCCGGACATGCCCTTGATATTGTCCGACCTTGCGCACTGCGCCGCCGAGCGTGCAGGATTTGCCGACTTTTACCCGGACTCCTGCCTGATCAACCAATATGTCCCCGGCGCCAAGATGTCATTGCATCAAGACAAAGACGAAAGAGCCTACGCTGCGCCGATCGTTTCTTTGTCGCTAGGGTTGCCGGCCATGTTTCTGTTCGGCGGTTTCAATCGTAACGACAGGAGCCAGCGAATCCCTCTGCTGCACGGTGATATGGTGATCTGGGGTGGCGTTGATCGATTGCGCTTTCACGGTGTATTGCCGATCAAGCACGGCCAGCATCCACAGTTGGGTGAGCAGCGCATCAATCTGACCTTTCGACTCGCCGGCTGATCGTTGAGAATTTGACCGCAAGGCTCGGAGTGTTGGGGTTGGCGACTGCGGTTAATCTGAATCAAACAGGTCAACGGACTATCGATCATGGAAACGCTCTCGCCCCGTCCCACCACTGAAGACGATCCACGCTGGGCTGCTGTCGTTGCGCGCAATCCACAAGCGGACGGACAATTTGTCTACGCGGTGAAAACGACGGGCATCTATTGCCGCCCAAGCAGCCATGCGCGATTGCCCAAGCCGCAGAATGTCGAGTTTTTCGATACTGCGCAGCAAGCTGAAGCCGCCGGTTATCGCCCCAGTAAGCGCGCAAGTAAAGATCAGAGCGAAGTGAGTGCGCAGCACGCCGCCACAGTCGCGGCGGCCTGTCGGCAAATCGAGTGCGCCGAAACCTTGCCCGCGCTCAACGAACTGGCGAAGACAGCGGGACTGAGCCCGTTTCATTTCCATCGAGTATTCAAAGCTGCAACAGGTTTGACGCCCAAGGACTACGCCGCCGCCCATCGTTCACGCAAAGTACGTGAGCGTCTGTCCAATGGTGGCTCGGTGACCGATGCGCTTTACGATGCGGGCTTCAACTCCAACAGCCGCTTTTATGAATCCGCCGATCAATTGCTGGGAATGAAACCGGCTGACTACCGTGCCGCCGGGCAGAATAACGACATTCGTTTCGCCGTTGGCCAATGCTCGCTTGGGGCGATTCTGGTGGCGCAAAGCGAGCGCGGAGTTTGCGCCATTCTATTGGGCGATGATCCGCACCAACTGGTGTGCGATCTGCAAGACAAGTTTCGCAAGGCGAACCTGATCGGCGCCGATGCTGGATTTGAACAGTTGATCGCCAAAGTCGTGGGGTTTATCGAAGCCCCGGCGATTGGCCTGGATCTGCCGCTGGACGTGCGCGGCACGGCGTTTCAGGAACGTGTATGGCAGGCGTTGCGGGAAATTCCGGTCGGCAGCACCGCCAGTTACGCCGATATTGCCCAGCGCATCGGCGCGCCGACCTCCATGCGTGCCGTCGCTCAGGCGTGCGGCGCGAATCGCTTGGCCGTGGCGATCCCTTGCCACCGCGTGGTGCGCAGCGATGGCAATCTTTCGGGCTATCGCTGGGGTGTCGAGCGCAAACGCCAATTGCTTGAGCGTGAAACGCAATCCTAGCGATTGACGTCGACTACAACCCGGCCGCGAAGCTGTCCGGCGAGCAATTTGGGCGCCGCATCGATGGCTTCGCTCAAGGCGATTTCATGGCTGATCAAGGGCAGCAAGGCAAAGTCCAGATCCTTGGCCAGGCGATCCCATGCTTCCAGTCGACGCGCTTTGGGCTGGGTCACACTGTTGATGCCGGCCAGGGTCACACCGCGCAAAATGAACGGTGCCACCGAGGCCGGAAAGTCCATGCCCTGGGCCAAACCGCACGCAGCGACCGTGCCTTCAGAGCGCGTGCTGGCGCAGGCATTCGCCAATGTGTGGCTGCCGACCGAGTCGATCACTCCCGCCCAACGCTCCTTGGCCAGTGGTTTGCCTGGCTCGGACAGGGTTGCACGGTCGATGATTTCGCTTGCGCCTAACTGTTTCAGATATTCGTGCTCAGACACCCGCCCCGTGGACGCCACCACCTGATAACCGAGCTTGCTCAGCAACGCGATAGCAAAACTGCCAACGCCACCATTGGCGCCAGTGACCAGCACCTCGCCCTGCTGCGGCGTCACGCCGTTACGCTCCAGCGCCATAATGCACAACATTGCCGTGTAACCTGCCGTGCCAATGGCCATGGCTTGCGCGGCGCTAAAGGCTTTGGGCAACGGAATCAGCCAATCCCCCTTGAGTCGCGCTTTCTGCGCCAGTCCGCCCCAATGGCCTTCGCCCACACCCCAGCCATTGAGCAGTACCTGATCGCCCACTTTATAGTCCGGGTGCGAACTGAACTCGACCGTGCCTGCCAGATCGATACCCGGCACCATCGGGAACTTGCGCACCACCGGGCCGTTGCCGGTGATCGCCAGCCCGTCCTTGAAATTGAGCGTGCTGTACGCAACGTTTACGGTCACATCGCCTTCGGGCAAGTGCTCTTCGTTGATCTGCTGCAGGTTGGCGCGATAACCGCTGTCGTCTTTGTCGATCAGAATACCGTTGAACATGATGGCCTCTCATGGATGGATTTCGGGTTGTCGTAGCCTTCAAATACCACATCTCGCTGCGTTGCCACACACGACTTTCTGCCAATTCGCGCATCGGTCACCACCCGCGCTGAGCGACTGCGCAGCACGATGTTCTGAATTTCAGAGTGGCCCTGAGTCCGGTTTTGCTGTTAAAAAACCGGCCTTGCCCCGTTTCATCGTTCGGAGAGCCGTGCCCATGAGCCAATGGCCAGATACCCGCATTATCAATTTGCTCGGCACTGCATGGCCGATCATCCAAGGCCCGATGGCCGGCGCCACGAATTCATCCATGGTGATCGCCGTGTGCAACGCCGGTGGCCTTGGCTCGATGCCAGCGGCAATGCTGAGCATTGAGCAATTGCGTGAAGCGCTGAAAACGATTCGCCAGCACACCGACAAACCTTTCAACGTGAATTTCTTCTGTCATCAGCCACCCGCCGTCGATGAGCAACGCGCGCGCGACTGGAAGCACCGGCTGGAGCCGTACTACCGCGAACTGGGCGTCGACTTCGATGCGCCAACACCGGTGTCCAACCGGGCGCCGTTCGATGCGGCAGCGTGCGAAGTGCTGGAGGAGTTCCGGCCTGAGGTGGTGAGCTTCCACTTTGGCCTGCCGGAAAAATCCTTGCTGGATCGGGTGAAAGCCACCGGGGCGAAAATCCTGTCTTCGGCCACCACCGTCGATGAAGCCCTCTGGCTGGAGCAGAACGGTTGTGACGCGATCATCGCCATGGGCTACGAGGCCGGTGGACATCGCGGGATGTTTCTCAGCGAAGATCTGAACACCCAGGTCGGCACCTTCGCCCTGGTGCCGCAGGTGGTCGACGCGGTGAAGGTGCCGGTGATTGCCGCCGGTGGGATCGCCGACGCTCGTGGCGTGGCGGCGGCGTTTATGCTGGGCGCATCTGCGGTTCAGGTGGGCACCGCGTACCTGTTTACCCCGGAAGCTAACGTCAGCGCCGCGCATCACAGAGCTCTGCGCACCGCCAAAGAAAGCGAAACCGCCGTCACCAACATTTTTACCGGGCGCCCGGCCCGCGGCATTCTCAACCGCGTCATGCGCGAACTGGGGCCGATGTCGCCCACAGCGCCAGCCTTTCCGTTGGCCGGTGGTGCACTGATGCCACTGCGGGCCAAAGATGAGGCGCAGTTCGCCAACCTCTGGGCTGGCCAGGCTTTTACTCTGGGGCAGGACGTCAGCAGTGCCGAACTGACTCGGCAACTCGCCGAAGGGGCGTTGACCAAACTGGCTCATCGGTGAAGAAGATCAGGGTGATGAACGCAAGTCCTCACCCTGTTTTTCACCTGCACTTTCCGTTTGGCGGCAATTCGCTATATATTTCGCTATATAGCGTTTCTACTCATTGCAACGGCGCAATAGCTACCCTCTGCACACGCCTACAACGGAGCTGTTACATGATCACTCGTGCCTCACGTTTAGTCCCTGCCTGCCTGGCCTCTTTGCTCGCGGTTTTCGCCATCGGCGCAGTCCAGGCTGATGAAGTCCAGGTTGCCGTCGCCGCCAACTTCACCGCGCCGATCAAGGCCATTGCCGCCGACTTCGAAAAAGACACCGGGCACAAACTGGTCGCCGCCTACGGCGCTACAGGCCAGCTCTACACTCAGATCAAGAACGGCGCTCCCTTCGAAGTGTTTCTCTCGGCGGACGACACCACACCGGAAAAACTTGAGAACGAAGGCGAAATCGTCAAGGGATCGCGCTTCACTTATGCCATCGGCACACTCGCGCTGTGGTCGGCCAAAGAAGGATATGTCGACGCCAAAGGCGATGTGCTGAAGAACAACGAATACCAGCATCTGTCCATCGCCAACCCCAAAACGGCACCCTATGGCCTCGCCGCTACACAAGTGTTGGCAACGTTGAAACTGGGCGAAGCCACCCAGGCCAAGATCGTTGAAGGCCAGAACATTACTCAGGCTTACCAGTTCGTCTCCACGGGTAATGCCGAACTGGGCTTCGTTGCGCTGTCACAGATCTACAAGGACGGCAAAGTCAGCAGCGGTTCAGCGTGGATTGTTCCGGCCACCATGCACGACCCGATCAAACAGGACGCAGTGATCTTGAACAAAGGCAAAAACAACGCTGCCGCCCAAGCCCTGGTTGACTACCTCAAAGGCCCGAAAGCCGCCGCGATCATCAAATCGTACGGTTATCAGCTCTAAATGTCGCTCTCGAGTGCCGACTTCGCGGCGATCTGGCTGACCCTGAAACTGGCGTCCCTGACCACCGCGATCCTGCTGGTTGTCGGCACTCCGATTGCCCTGTGGTTGTCGCGCACCCGTTCGTGGCTGCGCGGCCCGATCGGAGCAATCGTCGCCCTGCCCCTTGTGCTGCCGCCGACCGTGATCGGCTTCTATCTGCTATTGCTGATGGGGCCGCACGGTGTTGTCGGCCAGTTCACCCAATGGCTAGGGCTCGGCACGCTGACGTTCAGTTTCACGGGGCTGGTGATCGGTTCGGTGATCTACTCCATGCCGTTCGTGGTGCAACCGTTGCAAAACGCGTTCTGCGCCATTGGCACTCGCCCGCTGGAAGTAGCCGCGACCTTGCGTGCCAATTCGTGGGACACTTTTTTCAGCGTGATTGTGCCGCTGGCCCGCCCCGGCTTTATCACCGCGGCGATCCTCGGCTTCGCACATACCGTCGGTGAGTTCGGCGTCGTGCTGATGATTGGCGGCAACATCCCCGACAAGACTCGCGTGGTCTCGGTGCAAATCTACGACCACGTCGAAGCGATGGAATACGCTCAGGCCCACTGGCTGGCCGGCGCGATGCTGGTGTTCTCGTTTCTGGTGTTGCTGGCGCTCTATTCCAGCCGCAAAACCCGCGCTGGCTGGAGCTGATCGATGATTGATGCACGCCTGAAAGTCGCTTATCCCGGCTTCAATCTGGACGTCGACCTGCATTTGCCGGGGCGCGGCGTCACCGCGCTGTACGGTCATTCCGGCTCGGGCAAAACCACCTGCCTGCGCTGCATCGCCGGGCTGGAACGTGCAGAGCAAGGCTTCATCCGCATCAACGACGAAGTCTGGCACGACAGCGACAACGGCATTTTCGTGGCGCCGCACAAACGCGCACTGGGTTATGTGTTTCAAGAGGCCAGCCTGTTTCCACACCTGTCGGTGCAGGCCAATCTGCAATTTGGTCTCAAGCGCATCGCCAAATCCGCACGCCGGGTCGACATGGCACAAGCCACCGAACTGCTGGGTATCGGCCACTTGCTTGGGCGTCATCCGCAGCATTTATCGGGCGGCGAACGCCAGCGCGTCGGTATCGCCCGTGCGCTGCTGACCAGTCCGAAACTGCTGCTGATGGACGAACCACTCGCCGCGCTCGACAGCCAACGCAAAAGCGAAATCCTGCCCTACCTGCAACGCCTGCACGACGAACTGGATATTCCGGTGCTGTACGTCAGTCATGCGCAGGACGAGGTTGCGCGCCTGGCCGATCACTTGGTATTGCTCAGCGACGGCAAGGCATTGGCCAGCGGCCCGATCGGGGAAACGCTCGCTCGCCTGGACTTGCCGATGGCGATGGGCGATGACGCAGGCGTGATCATTGAAGGGCTGGTCAGTGCCTACGATGCGCAATATCAGTTGCTCAGCCTGCAACTGCCGGCGACCGATATGAGCATTCGCGTAGCACACGCACCAATGGCCATCGGCCAAGCCCTGCGCTGCAAGGTGCACGCGCGCGACATCAGCCTGGCCCTGCAAAACAGCGAGTTCAGCAGCATTCTCAATCGGCTGCCGGTGACGGTGGTCAGCGAGCTGGCTGCAGACAACACCGCCCATGTGCTGATCCGTCTCGACGCTGGGGGCACTGCGTTAGTGGCACGCATTACGCGGTTTTCCCGGGATCAATTGGGCGTGCATCCGGGCCAGCAGCTCTGGGCGCAGATCAAAGCGGTCGCCGTACTCGCGTAAATCATTGGCACGACGGCTTCAGTGCGCGGTCAATCGTTTTACCGACCGCTGCGCCATCCAAGGAAGCTGCCATGCCCGATACCGAGTTGACCGACGCTCTGCCCTGCGACCTGCATTACGTCGACGACACACAGCCCGGCATCACCCGCAAAAAACTGCGCGCCAGGTTCAGCTATTTCGAGCCCTCGGGCCAGCGCATCACCGATCCCGATGAGATCAAGCGCCTCAACGCCCTCGCCGTGCCGCCAGCCTATACCGATGTGTGGATCTGCCCTGACCCGCGCGGCCATTTGCAAGCTACCGGTCGTGATGCCCGGGGTCGCAAGCAATACCGCTATCACCCGCGCTGGCGTGAAGTGCGCGATGCCGACAAATACTCGCGGCTGCGCGAGTTCGGCCTGGCACTGCCAAAACTGCGCAAACAACTGGAAGCGCTGTTGGCCGCTCCCGGCTTCAGCCGCGACAAGGTCATGGCCACCGTGATCACGTTGCTCGACGCAACGTTGATCCGGGTCGGCAACACGCAGTACGCCCGGGACAATCGCTCCTTCGGTTTGACCACCCTGCGCAGTCGCCATGTCGAGGTCAACGGCAACGCGATCCTGTTCCAGTTTCGCGGCAAGAGCGGCATCGAACACCAGATCACCGTCAAGGACAGACGCCTGGCACGCGTCATCAAGCGCTGCCTGGAGATTCCCGGGCAAAACCTGTTTCAGTATCTGGATGAGCAGGGCGAACGGCACACCGTGAGTTCCTCCGACGTCAACGCGTACCTGCAAACCCTGACCGGCGCCGAGTTCACCGCCAAGGACTACCGCACCTGGGCAGGCAGTGCCTTGGCATTGGCGGTGTTACGCGAGCTGCAATGGGAGTCAGAAACCGAAGCGAAACGGCATGTCGTGGAGATGGTGAAAGGCGTCGCCAAACAGTTGGGCAACACCCCGGCGGTGTGCCGCAAGTGTTACATCCATCCCGCTGTGGTGGAAAAATTCATGCTCGGCGCTCTCGCTGAACTGCCGCGCCCACGCGTGCGCAAGGGCTTGCGAACCGAGGAAGTAGCGTTGGCGATGTTTCTCGAACGAATGGGCGATATGACGCACGCAACTTGATCGACTGGGCAGCGTCATCTAGGCTATCGACCTTTCCATTTCTCAGGACGACCGCAGACGTGAACAACCTGGCCTTCTAAAAATGTAAGCGCGGCACGCCGTTCTCGGCGTTTGTCAGTTTTCACGACATTTTTTGGAGGTGCCGATGGCTCACGTCTCGCGTACGTCTGCACTCGTCTCCCTGAATCAACTGAATTTTCAGTTCGCCAATGGCGAGATGATTTTTAACGCACTGAATTTGCAATTCGATCATCTGCCGACCGCCGTCGTCGGGCGCAACGGTGTCGGCAAAAGCGTGCTCGCGCGGCTGATTACCGGGCAGCTAGAGCCTACCGCCGGCAGCGTGACGCGTTCAGTTTCGGTGCGCTACGTCCCTCAAACCTTCACCTCCAGGCCCGGTCAGACTATTGCCGATGCTACGGGCACAGCGCGAGCACTCGCAGCACTGGTGCGACTCGAGCAGGGCAGCGCCAGTGCCGAGGATTTTGACCTCATCGGCGAAGGGTGGGATCTGCCGGAGCGCTTGCGTCAGCGACTTGATGAGGCCGGGCTGCCCAACATCGGCACGTACGATCTGACTGACAATCTCAGCGGTGGCCAGCAAGCCCGAATCGCGCTGATCGGCGCGCTGTTGAGTCAGGCGCAATTGTTGGTGCTGGACGAACCGACCAATCATCTCGACCACGCGGGCCGGCAATGGCTGATGCGTGAACTCGAACGCTGGCGCGGTGGCTTGATTGTCGTCAGCCATGACCGGCAATTACTCGAGCAGATGCGGCGAATCGTCGAAGTCACACCGCTCGGTGTGACAACCTTCAGCGGCAACTATTCAGCGTATTCCGAACAGCGTCGAGTGCATCAAGCAGCCGCGCAAGCACAGCTTGATCAAGCTCGAAACGAACGCCAGCGCGAGCGTTCTCGGCTGCGGCATGAGCACGACACGATCCAGCGTCATGCCGCTTGCAGCCGTCGCCATGCGCAAACTGCCAACATGGCGAGCTTCGAGCGAAGTGCGGCGAAGGCGGCTGCGAGGGAAATCATGGGGCGTGTACGGGCCGGTCATCTGTTACGGAAATCCGAACTGGATACCAGAGTGCGTGACGCCTACACGAACGTTGCGCCCGACGACGGTATTCTGATCCATTTGCCGGGGAGCGCTGTTCCGAGTACTCGCCAGATCTGCACACTCGTCGAGGCCTGCTTGCCGTGGCTGCCGGTCGATGCGCCTTCAACCTGGCTGAACCTGAGCCTCCACGGGCCGATGCGCGTTGCCGTCAGCGGTCCAAACGGGTGTGGCAAATCCACCCTGCTGAAAATGCTCGCCGGTGAGTTAACGCCTGAGTTCGGTGACTGCACCACCCACGTGACTAGCGCCTTCCTCGATCAACACCTGAGGCAGCTGGATAATCGCATGAGCATTGTTGAGCAGCTCAAAGCGCAGCGAACACCCTTGGACGAGGGCACCTTGCGCAGCTACCTGGCGCACCTGCAATTGAACGCGCAGTGTGTCACTCGGCCCTGCGCCTCACTCAGTGGCGGTGAGCGCCTGAAAGCGGCCCTTGCATTGGCACTGTGGCGCCAGACGCCCGCGCAATTGCTGCTGCTCGATGAGCCAACCAACCATCTCGATCTGCCCTGCGTAGAAGCCTTCGAACAAGCCTTAAAGACCTTTCCCGGCTCAATTGTCGCGATTTCCCACGACCAAGCGTTTCTTCGAGCGTTAAACCCCACTCATTGGCTGACCTGGGGGCCCACAGGTTGGCGCTGGCAACCGACGAGCTGAACTGTGTATTTTTTGCACGATGGCCAAGGCCTTCTATAGTTGATGTGACACGAATCAGCTGCGGTGACGCCATGGAAGACATTTTCGTCGTGAAGCGCTGCAACAAGATCATCATTCACGGTCGACGCGCCGAAGACAGCCAGCATGATCGAGCCGAAGCCTTGGGCTGGTTTCGCATCTGCGATACGCGCACAGGCGGCTTCATCGGTGATGGCTACGACGCCGAGGAGGACGCACGGCGCGAATGCAAGCGGCTCAATGCAGTCAGTTCGCCCATACCGGCCCGACAGTCTTCGGCCTGATGCTGATCAAATGCGGGTCTATACTGAAACCTGCTGAAGGAGCAGCGCCCCAATGGCAGAAAGCTCGCAACTCGCGGGCTTTTTGCTGCCGCTCAGCGGTTTCATAGAACGGAGGTGTTTCATGTCCGAAAAAGAGTCCATCACCACCCTCCTCACCCTGCTCGACGCCCGGCAAGCACGCCTCGCAGCGGCTTGCAAAGAGATCGCCGACTGGGTCGATCACCAAGGCGGACACCCGACCGCGCTGCGCATCCGTGATCGCCTGAACGATATCGAAAAGGACGCGCCGCTGATTCGCAACACGCTGTCGGCGCTCAAGCCAATCGATCGGCCACTGCCTCGATTCAAATAGCGCCAGCAGTCATTGTTTCGGGCCTTATCAGCGGTGGCACATGCCTCACAGGATTGTCGCCTGCCCGGTATTTACGGGCCTGCGGCGCTCGCGCTTACTTTTCACATCGCCATCACATCAGTACGCTTAAAGTGAAATCACTCCTTTAGTACATACCTCTCTCACCCGCCCGCATGCGGGTGTTTTTTTGTCTGCTGCAGTCACCGAACGGCACCGGCTGTGGGCTGTCATAAACTGTACATGTCACGAAGGAGACGGCTCATGGTTATCCACTTCAACGTCGACGGGCATCTGGCCTGCGGTCATAAAGGTAAACATCTCACTGCGAGTCGAGAACTCAATCGAGTGAAGTGCCGTAGTTGCCGTAACACCGATGCCTACAAACAGGCCAGAAAAGACCACCGCAATGCGGCTCGACGCACTGCACGCCAAGCAAAAGCCTCCCACGGCGCAGCAAACTGGCGTGCGGAATGGATTGAGCGTCTGACAGCGATAGCAGGACTCCAGCGATTGCCTCGCGGATTTGCCGGGCAGGCATTCGTTTAGAGCGGCATAAAAAAACGGACTGATAAATATCAGCCCGTTTTTTACGGTGGTTATATAGAAGAGCGTTTTTTTTGTTTTGGCCGCACGGCCAACCAATAGCCTTTGGCTTAACGGTAAGTAACCGAAAAACTTGCATAGCCGTTTGCGTTGCCCGGTGTGGGCGTAGCCCCCTCTGCGGTCTGGATATATCGCGCCTTAAGCGGCGCTACCCCGGCGCGATAGAAATCGGCGCCCAACAGGCCACCATATAAGGTCAGATCGAACGGCAAGCCGTAAGCCAGTGAGGCCTGTGCAAACGGGATGCTGTCGAACACATCACCGGGCGTAAAACTCTCCCCCTGCGTCAAGGTGCCCTTGATCCAGGTCAGATCACGTTGCGCGTAGGTGTTGCTGCGCTGCCAATCACGCTCGCCGTCCTGATCCTGACGGAACGAAGAGCTGGAACGAAAGCGCCATTCCCCCAGGTTAAAACCACCGTTGCCGTAGAGGTTGTATTGGTTGCTGTTGCCACGAGCGTCACTTTGCGTCTGCGCAGCCGAGAGCTGATAGTTGAGCATACCGGCAGTGATCCCGCGATCCCATTCCTGAGGAGCAACATAACCAGCGGCATCGCGGCGCAAGGCGATCTGCGGCACGCTGATGTCCAACGCCAAGCGGTTGGCATCGAAACTCACTGACGCGCCCTCAATCAGCGCAGCCAGATCGATGCAATCGCTCAGTGCTTTTCCAGGCGTTTGGAACGCGTCCAGTTTGACCCCAAGCTCGGTCAAGAAGCCGGCCGTCAGACACGCACTTGAGCGCTCTGCTCATCCTTGACGAAGGTGATGTCACGTCGGTCGAAAAAGCTCTGATTCAAGCGAACGACCACCGGATAGGTGCCCGGCCCAATGCTACCGCTGTTGGCGACGGCGTCCAGATCAAGGTTCGGACCAGCATGGGTGCCGCCAAATGACTGCATGAAGCTGGAGTCAAATTTCGCCGGCTCGTTAGCGTGCACCCACCCTGGCACCAACGCCGCCAGGATGGCGACGGACAACCGCAGCGGAGTAAAAGGCACAGACAGGCAGTCAAGATTCGGGGCATGGGTTCGCATGACAATACTCAATACGCTGCCGCCACGCGGCCGAGGCAGCGTGCAGAGACATTCGCAAGGAAAAGGACGAGAGCGTTATGGGGCGCTGGTCAGGGTCACTGTCTGAGGTGGGCTGTAACCGCCGTAATCGTTGATCGCAGAGAACATCACCTCCCCGCTGCGACCACTGAAACCCGGCAGCGGATAGCGCTGACTACTCATAGGGGCGACCATTTTCGGTTCGTTGACTTCGACGAAATGTGTACCCGCAACGACTTTCACACCGATAAACGAGACATGGAACGCCGAAGGGTTTTCAACCACCAGCACAGGCTTTCCCTGCTCTTGCGTGAGGCTCCAGCGCAGACGGTCAAGGGCGTCCAGCGGATTACCCTTGAGGTCGGCTGGTCGATAGAACAACTTGATCCGAGTACGCATAGCAATTTTCAGGGTGTTTTCGTCAGCGTTGCCGGCGACCGGAATTTCCTGGGCATTGAAATAGAACACCGATTCGCGATCCTTCGGCAGGTCGCCCGGGACCTTCTGAACCCTGACCATTTGCTCTTTGCGAGGGTCCAGACGAAACAGTGGCGGCGTCGCTACAAACGGTGTCGGCGTGGTGTTGTCGTCCGCTTCGGTGTTGATCCAGGTTTGCACCGCGTAAGGTTGCGATGTCGTGTTACTGACGCTGATGGAGGCATCACGCTTGTTGCCATCAAAGACGATTCGCGTGCCACCGAGCATCACACCGGCCTGGCTGATGCCACTGAGCAGCATGCTGCTTAACAAAAGGCTCGCTATCGCAGTCGTCTTGAAAGGGAAAACAAAATTTTGCATTTTGATCATCCTCTTGTCGCTACGACCGTCGCGGCCGTAGCGAGGGGAAGGACAGCCAGAGCGTAGCGCCACTGGCTGTGCATCGACGGAACCTACTGGTAGTCGACGGTAAACGCAGCTTTGGCATTGGCCGGACCCGAGGTCGCGACGCCGGTAGCGATGTAGTTGGCGGTGAAGCGCAGTGGCTGAGTCAAATCCAGATAAGGAGAAGACTCCAGCCCCAGTTGCAGGTCCTTGCCGGAGGCATCCTTGATCTGCACGGCAACGTTGGTAGCAACGCCAGCCTCCGGAACCAGACCGAGCCATTGCCCGCTCGCGCCAGCGTTACCGCTTAGGGACAGGAACCTGACCACAGCTTTTTTGCCAGCCACGTTGCAGCCAGGTGCCGTGGTGTCGATGGTCAGCGTAAAGGCCCACCGCCTGCCACTTGACCAGCCGAGGCCAGTGCCGTCGCCGGTACGCTACCGAGTCCCACATCCCCCGCACCGCCCGAACCGTTCAAGTCGTCGACCACAACCGGGCAAGTGTTATCAGTCACGCTGCCAATGAAGTTGATTTCACCATCAGCCGCCATTGCCGCCTGCGAGGCTGCACCGAGAACCAGAGCGAGAGTCAAACCTTTGAGGGCAAACTTTTTCATGATCACATCCAAATAATTGAGAAGTGTCTGCAAGCCTTCTCTCGGCCTTCAGACGGATCGACGGAGCCTGCCCGACGTCGGGTCAAGGGGTTTCGTCTGCGGCAATTATCGAGACACGGGGAGGATGCTGATGTAGGAGTTTTCCGTGCACCTGTAGGAATATTCCTAGCGGCGTCATCCCTCGTTTTTGCGAGGCGACTTCGGATGCGGAACTGTGCAGGAAGCAGGAAGCAGCGCAAGCTACCACTTGGACATATCGCCATGGCGATGAAGGATGATTACATCGGGGAACGGCTCAGAGCGAAAGTCATCACGAACTGGCACAGCGCGGAGCAGACTTCAAATTGCGGAGCGCAAACGATAAAGGCCTGCATGAGAAATCTCATGCAGGCCTTTGATATTCATGGTGCCCGAAGCCGGAATCGAACCGGCACGCCCTTACGAGCGGGGGATTTTAAGTCCCATGCGTCTACCAGTTTCGCCATTCGGGCGGTAGCGCGGTGTAGCTGATCTCTGCTCGTACAGCAGAGGGGGAAATATATACATCACTCCCCGGTGAAGCAAGTTCGCAAACACGAAATTCAAGACTAAATCTTGCCGCGGATTGCAAATAAAAAAGCTCCGTAAATCATGGATCTACGGAGCTTGTTTATAGTGGAGGCCGAGGTCGGAATCGAACCGGCGTAGGTGGATTTGCAATCCACGCTACAAAGCTAAGTAGATCAACAGGTTAGCACGCAATGTGTTCCGCAAGCTACTGATTTCTAAAGCCCTCTAGGTCACGTCCCATCAAGGGGGGCAAATATTGTTGCGGAACTCTTTTCACGCCCGACCAATCGCGAGACAGTCAGACCGCTAGCTCGGTTGATAGCAATCTACGTAGTGGCTTGAACCTCATTTTCATTTCTATTTTCTGACGGTGCACCTCTCCCCGACAGATGCGTTGCGAACGTATTGGGATGCTCGGCGAGATACTTCTGGATATCTAGGGCTGTCTTATAGGCACCATGGTCGGCCGCAAAAAAGGCGCCCGCCCATATCATCACGCTTAACACGATCAACCCTATGAAGAATCCAAAGGGGGGAATTTTGAGGGTCAGCGCGATCGAAATCACTCCCCCAGTCAGGAGAAGCAGAATGGCAAACGTCAGGCCTAACATTGCCCCAAATTTGTCAGCCTTTGTGATCTTGACCAGTGGGTGTGGCTCCTCTGGCTTGATCACCAGGAACCTAGCGACTCTCCGAATCTGCTCCCGATTCCAATAACCTAGACTGTCCAATTTGACCAGAGCTGCGATCTGCAAAGAACTGCCTCTGATGCCTGACACGATACGAAAAATCTCATGTTCCACGGAGTCATCCAGGTAACGCTTTACTTTGCTCTCAACCGGAATCCCGGAAGCCAGCTCCTTTAAAAGCTTGTACCGCTTTTCGATGAAGTGCTTGTCACGAAACTCCATTATCTGATTCATCATGGATATAGATTTGACAGTCACTGCCACCAGCACACCTATGGCGGCCGCAACTGCACCGTCACTGCTGAATAGCGCCAGAACCTGCTGGTACATACCCTCTTCCTCTCAAAATGCCAATAGGGCACTTTGCCATCACTGCTATTTGATTTCTAGCTACGTACCTCTTGATCGATACGATGATGGATTGGGTCTAGCCCTCCCCCAACACCCCAGCCAGACTGACTGATCTACTACAACCTCTTCGCTTTGTAGCAATTTCTAAGCAAGCCGTAATAGCTACCTGACAGGACACTGCCGGTGCTATGCGCCTTGGTCAAAGCTGTCTACCGGTTGCGCGGTACCGAATATCGCCTACGTAAACGCTTCGATTTCAATGCCTGATCAAAATGATGAGAGAGGTGATGTAAAAGGCCATCGGTACCTGCACGATGTGCCCACCTCAATCCAATACCTACTTTGCACCCAGCTCCTACCCCCCCCTTATAATTCGACATTCTTGCGAGAAAGCTGAAATTGGTCTTTAGTGATGGCATATGGCCTACTCTCGCACATGGAGGTTAAGAATGAGTCGGTTACTAATTTTGGTTATGATTCTCTTCTTGCAGGGCTGCACCATCTTCGAACCTCAATTAAAGGCAGTTAAAAATCTCTTTTTCAAGGAGCCCGTCACTTTCCCAAAGTTCGACAATTATTTGAAAGCTCGTAATAAGCCAGGGAAAGACGAAAGCACACTAATGACGGAAGCGACTAAAGACTTTTATGACGCAGTTAAATTCTGTAATGAAAAAATGGAAAACAGTCAGTATTACGGAAGACAAGCGGCTCAAAACAGGTTGGGACTTGGAAGTATAGGTGCGCTAGCTGGTGGAGTAATTGCTCCATCATTGGCTGCTGGGGGAGCAGCCAAATCAGCAATCGCTGGGTGGTCAGGTTTGTCAGGCGTTACTAACTCACTGATGATAGACTTCGATAAAAGCCCTTTGAGCCACGAAGCATATTTCCAGGAACGTAGGGAAGTAGCGCGCGAACTAAAAGCCAATATTTTATCCGCAGCTAGAGCGGAAACAGCACAGGCGAAAGTAGATGCAAGCATCACTCTTGCCTCAATGTGTGAGGCCGCTGGTGTCACTGGCGCTGCACAAGAAGCACCTGTAGACACAATAAAATATCCCAAAGCGCCAGCTGATATTGCGAAGTCGAAGACTGAAGTAGCGAAGGCTGCAGAACTAGCCGCCAAAGAAGCAGATGAAGAGTTAAAGCAAGCGATAATAAAGCTCGACGCAGCCAACTTAGCTGCGGCAAATGCTAAGAATGCGGCAGCAGCAGAAGCTGCAGAGCAGGCAAAAGCAGCATTGGATGCCTCAAAGGTGGCAGCGAAGAAGGCAGCCGACGCAGCAAAACTAGTCCAGTAGGTAGTGTCAATCCTGAGGCAGTACGAGATAACTAGTTTCAATTAGTAAATCCTTATTCGAATTTAAAAATTTTGGCACGACAGTGCCTCGCACACCCCGATTGTGTTGGAGTATTTCGGTCGTTAATCCCCAACCCTCCATATTTATTGGAGATCAGCCCATATCACCTCTGCATGCACAAATGCATGATTGGCATTAAATGGCATAGATTGGCGTACGGTTTGCCCCTTTTTTGCCCCATCGGCACGCCTTCAGCCGATGCACAGCTCTTTCACGCCACCTTCCCCTCTGATCAAGCTTGGCAATAGCACCTGGGGCCCATCAATTCCCATCGCACTCCCTAGCCATGACTTTGCGAACATTTTCGCGAACCATTTCTCAAAGCAGGTCTGATACAGTTGTTCCCGTTAAATTCTTTGACAGGGAGTCAATCATGGCAAAGCCAGCTGCACGCATCACCGACCCAACCAGTTGCCCCATACCCGGGCACGGTCCCAAAGCTATCGCGTCCGGCTCTCCTGATGTGTTCTTCGAAGGTCTTGCAGCCGCCCGCAAAGATGACACGTGTACCTGCGGCAGCGCGCTAGCCTCGGAAGTGTCCGGCACCGTGTTTATCAACGGAAAAAATGCCGCATTAGTCGGCACTGTCGGCACCCATGGCGATGTCGTGATAGGCGGTTCGGGCACAGTCATCATCGGCAGCGTGCATACTCCCACCCACTTTATTCCGCCCACGCCCATGGTCATCCACGGAAACTGGATCGGCTTTAAAATTCCTGCGGAAGAAAGCTATGAAGGATTTTCCTGCACAGCTCACTTTGACGACGGCTCCTCCATGCCCGGCGTCTTCGACGCGAACAACTCAGTCAAATTCTCCAACCCCACTGGAAAGACATGCCATACCTTGGCATTTGCCCAAGACGAGAGCACCTGCACAGTCGCAGGTATCGACGGACTACTGAACGACATTTTGGGATAAGGATATTCTCGTGAGCGAACCGAACTTGGTAACCGGAAGTTATGTTGTCAAAAGCGAACATACGCTCGAGCGGTCTCCGCTTGAGATGGCGGTTGCAGGCATGGAGGGGGCGGCGAGTCGTTTTTCCATCGATGCCATAAAGGACGAACGCGTCCGTGCGAGCTACGAGGGCAATATTCGACGAATGTCACAGCAGATACTCGCTGACGTGAGAGCCGGCAATATCAGCGTCGAAGACGCGACAAAGTTCAGCAACGAGATGCGCAACAAAATCATGTACGAACACCGCAAGTTTACCTCTGCACAGGGCTTGGCCATCGCGCAAAAAAAGAAAAAGACTGGAAAAACATACAGCGAAATCCTTGACGGAAAGTCTCAAACCCAGTTCAACAAAAATTACGAACAACTTTCTAAGGCTCAACAGAAAGAAGTCTTGTACAAAGCACTAGAGCGGTCTGGCAGTGCCAATGCCAAGTTCTCTGCTGGAACCAAAATCATGTCTGTTATGGGCAAGGTAGGCATAATCATGACTGCGGTGCTTGCCACATACCAAATACTGAACGCAGACGACAAGGCCAAGGAAACGGCCCGTCAAGCCACCATCCTCGGTGGAGGTGCGGCTGGTGGGTTTCTGGCGGGCTTGGGCATATCCGCTCTTTGTGGTCCTGGAGCTCCGGCCTGTGCCATAGCCGTTGTTCTCATTGGAAGCATCGCCGGCGGCATCGCTGGCGGGGTCGCGGCTGATACGTTCGACGCAGAGCTAGAGGAGCTGGCACATTGGGACATATTCTGACTCCTGCGGAACGAGCAAGTATCCAGATCGCGCTGGCAGAAACCTTCGTAGACAGCGCTGTCGACTATGCCTCTATCGCAGAACGAATCCAGGGCTACGACCCAAAGGTCGTTGAAGACATCTTGTATTCAGAGGTAGCTCCTGTGTGTTTCAGCAATTTAGAAGCACCCGTCCCTCCTGTTTGGAGTGGGTTTCAGGATGAATGGTTACTAGAAGAAATAGCCAAAGAACTTAAAGCGCGAGAAGACAGTTGGCTACGACGTAGCTTCGACCGGTTAAAAATTAGTTGGCTGCGCTTCAGCTACGGTTACATCTGGAAGGAGCTTTTGAGGTTTCATCACGCCTAGCAATTAGTGCGTCCATACGAATCCCCTCAACCGGCACAGTGATCAGCAGATAGGGATTCGAACCCCTTCTTACATCAGTCCGTACCGCTTAAGGCCGGATAATACGGCGTTTTCTTCCTCAGTTCATGGCGCCTTGCGGTCTAAGACGGCCTTGAATTTTTCCTAATTTTGCCCTAACCCCCTTCAACTCTACCTTTGCTATGCTTATTGAAATCAGTCAAGCAGAAAGCGTCAGCTCAATTTCCCAACTGAAATACCCCACTACATCGCACTGCTGATTAACTATCATGAAGCACAACTTCAAGGCAGCCACGCCGGGGTTCAGATACGTGCATTCCCAATAATAATCATCGGCTTGATGGTTTCCTGGCTCGACCGGTTTTTCAGGGTTGGGCGCCGGTACGTTGAGGCCACTGCTGAACTGCAGTTTTGGAGGCGAAAGCACTTGGGATTCTCCCACGGTTATATCGTAAAAAACCACACTATGCTCGGCGATCAGGCTGACCGTCCTGCCACGAATATGCAAAATGTTCTCATTGCTCGCATTCAGCGAGTACTTACTGTCATTTTTAACTAATTTTTCGACGTTCATCCCACTAACAAAAAATACAAAACCATCGCTAATGGACGTCGGCCTTTCGGGATCCTTGCTAGGCGTTGGATACTTTTCGAACAACGATTCAGCATCAACGACCAATAGCACATTGTTGGTCGTAGCGACATTGGATGCAGTCGATTGGATCGATTCGGAAGTCATCATGGATTCCTTTCATGATGTTGGCACAAGACAGCGGCCGATTCAGTTCATACAAGACTTCCTGTTCCTGACGAAACGGCAACGAATGGAAAAAGCCCCTTGGCGTCAAGGGGCCTGCCTGAGTCAGTTGCTAATGGTTATGAACGGATCCCATGAGCAGCAGCCAACGATTTTGCAGTCGCGATCAACAATCAGGAAATGGAAGTGATAAGTAACGCTGCCGGTCTTCAGCGTTTCTGAGGACCAGTAATGGTTAGCAACTTTCTGACAACTTGGCACCGACGGGTTATCCGGATTGGGAACAGCAACGCAAGCTTCAGCTTCCCGAGGGGTGGGTGTGGAGATCAAGTTATTGCCTTGGTTGGCGATGAATTTGTAGAAAATTACCGCGGTCTCGAAGCTCTGCGATAGGCTGGTTTCACGCCAACGAACTAGGTCGCCAACCCGGGCTTTCAAGTTGAGTTCACCACCCGCCTGTCCATTGATTACGTTGTCACGATTGGTCACCATGTACACATGATTGACGTCGATCATTGTTGGCGAAGCGGGATTTTTGCTGATGTTCGGGTAGTTTTTCAGAATGGTTTCAGTGTCGATAGATACCAGCACATCCGTGACTCGAGACATAGTAAAGCTCCTTGTTCATAAGTGATTGTCCGGCAACTTCTCGGCATGACAACGCTTGCTGCCTTACGGCCGTTGCTGAAACACTGCAGGCGGAACCCATCCTGCACAAGGCTCGAACTAGCCTCGCTCTCTGCCAAGTCGGGTTCCTTCCGACTGACCGCGAATTGAACTATAGATACGATTTATAGGCTGTCAAAATTGCTTTACTGTTCGCTAGACGAACGGTCGATCCGATTATGAGTTACGCTGATTTGGCGATAAGAAACTCCCGCTTCATTCCTCGATTGCGCAGGAGTACTCCGGTTGTTAAGCCCCAACCCCTTGTATCTATTGAGGTCCAGTGCATACCCCCACTGCATGCACAAACGCATGATTGGCATGGATATGCCTACGATACTCTCCATTTTTGCAACACCCTCACCACTCTTATCTCCCTGGTTCACGGTCCCGATAAGAAATCCTAAAGATAGGCAAACCTAATCCCTCTGACACGCATCAATCGGCCAAAAGCGGACCACCAGTCTAGCTGTGCTTTCGCCGATAGTAGCCCTCCGGAGTAAGGTCGCTTGCCTTCGAAACGAGCATTCATGATGAAAGCTACACCTGGCAAAAGCGCATCGACATGTGCAACCAAAATTTTATCTAAAGACCTAAATTGAGGGGTGGAGTATGCCGCAGCAAAGAGATATCGTCTGATATCTCAGTTTTGTTTGGCTCAAGGAAGAACGCAATGGCACACCTCGCAATTCAGCAAGTCATTGATCGAGTCGATAACGCACGAAGCGAGTCAGATTTTGAGTATTTCTTTTCCTTGCTGCTCGCGGGTGAAGCTCTCTTCAAACTAATTACATTAGGTATGGTGGCTGCGCTTGGAGATGACAGTGAGAGAAATCGCTACCGGCTAGAGCATAAGTTAGTGCGTGCTGACGGTTTAGGCGACTGGGGGAGGGTCTTGGAGGACGCGCTAACCGGGCCTGCGTCGCAATATCTTATAGCAGATGCTCGAGGTGAGCAAAGTGAGCTTACAAAGCATTGTGTCTCTAGTGATTGGCAGTACAAAGCAGTAATAAGCCTTAAGGCATCTCTTGATGCGCTTGGTATTGACTGTGAAGAGGTTCCAGTAAAGAGCGATCTGAAACGATGGTTTCGTCTTTTCGTAACAATGCGAAATAAGACCCGAGGTCATGGGGCGACATCTGCCTCGAGAGCAAGTTTAGGCGCTGGCGAGCTACATAGAAGCATAGAACTAATTTACAAGAATATCTCCCTTCTGAATCGCCCTTGGGCTGATATAAATCGAAACTATTCTGGCAAATATCGAGTCTCAATGATTTCCGGCGATGGCGAGCCGTTTAGCTGTCTACGGTCTCAAAGTACTCATAGCTATGCGAACGGCATATATGTATACCTTGGCGGTTTTAAAAAAGTTAATCTCGTAGTGGCTGCACCCGAGCTAAGAGATTTTTTCTTTGCCAATGGAGGAGTCGGTGGGAAAAGTTATGAACTAATATCATACCTGTCGGACGATAAAATAGAAGGCGATCTTTCTCAATATTTAACGCCGCCCGGTATACTGCCGTCAAGTGAGACGGAGGGGCAAGGAGAATTAACAGTAAAAGGCAATTGCCTTTCTAATGTGCCGGACATAATCGATGATTACGTTTCTCGCCCGGCATTAGAAAATGAGTTAAAAGCTTTACTGCGAGACGATCGGCGGCCGATTATTACACTGGTCGGGCGAGGAGGAATAGGGAAGACATCACTTTCCATTAAAGTAATTCAAGAGATTTATACCGAGTCGCAATATCAGGCAGTTATCTGGTTAAGTGCTCGAGATGTAGATTTACAATTCGCCGGGCCAAAGCCAGTTAAACCGGCTGTGATTTCTATAGAGGACATGGGCAGACTTTACTCAACCCTAGTACTTTCAGATTCCGATAGAAAAGCCAAGGGTTTCAATACCCGAGCTTTTTTTGAAGGCCAGCTTGAGAGAAATGATGTTGGCGCCTGTTTGTATGTATTCGATAATTTTGAAACTACGCAGAATCCGGTAGATGTATTTAATTGGATCGACACATATATTCGCAGTCCAAATAAGGCGTTGATTACAACAAGACTTCGTGACTTCAAGGGAGATTACCCGCTCGAAGTCAGCGGCATGGAGGAAGAAGAGGCCTTAAGTCTCATCGATAAAACTGTGAGGTCGCTTGGTATAGCTGACGCCATCACCCCCGCCTATGTTGATCAGCTAATAAAGCACTCGGAAGGTCATCCATATATTATAAAAATATTGCTGGGTGAGTTCAGGAGGACAGGCCGCGCAGCTAATATTGAAAAATTGCTTGCAGGCAACGACGAGCTATTAACTGCTCTGTTCGAAAGGACCTATGCTTCACTTACACCATGCGCGCAACGTGCCCTCTTAACTTTGTCCGCTTGGAACTCCTCTGTACCACGCATAGCACTTGAAGCTGTGCTGATGCGCTCTACTGCGGAGAGGCGTGAAATCGAAAATGGAGTGCAGGCGATTATTGATTTCTCGCTTGCAGAACTACATAAAGCACCATCAGATGACCAGGACTTCATTAAGCTACCGCTTGTTGCTACAGTCTTTGCGCATAGGAAGTTTAGTGTAAGTCCGCTTCGCGCGTCCATTCAAAGTGACGTTGAGGTTTTGCAAATGCTCGGTCCGAGCCGAAGTGATGACGTTCATTTGGGGCTTGCTCACAAGCTGGAAAAATTGATAAGCAACGTTGCTCGTCGCGTAGAGGCAGGAGAGAGCTGGGATGACTACTACCCTATAATAGAGATGATTTGCAGAGCATATAGCGCTGGATGGATGATTCTGGCTCGCTTACATCTTCAGTCCGAGCGAAAGGAAGATGTCGGAAGGGCCAAACAGGAGTTAACTCGATATCTCGAAAGTCAGCCGGATGAAGAGAGTGCTGCAGAAGCGTGGCGTATGTTGGGGAGCGCCTGTTATAAAACAGGAGATAAGCTTGGAGAAGTTCACGCGTTTATTGAGAGAGCTCAGATAAGCTCCGTCCCATTTTATGATGTTTCCAGTACTGCTAACTTGCTAAATGTACTTTTGCGCGACCAGGCGGTCATGGATAGAGAGGAAAGAAGGCTTCACGCTCAAAGCCTACTCCGAGTTATGGAGGGTAGAAAGCAAGAGGCTAGCGCTAATGACTTCTCAAGAATGGCGTGGCTGGCATTGCGCACTGATCAAGAACTCAAGGCTAGCGAATTGGTTAAGGAAGGTTTGCAACTCGACCCAGATAACGTTCACTGTCTGAGCCTCGCCGCAAAATTAAATGGCTCAAGCTGAAGCGCCGTCACTGATTGTTGGGCATTAATGTTAATTGCCCAGCAACCTGTTTCTGGCAAATAGCTAATCCGGTGCGGGTGACCGTTTTTGGCCGTTAGCCGTCTTTCGCGAAGGACAGCGATGGGCATTCACTACCGATTACGGGTGCTAAGGGGATCAGAAAACACAGTGCAAATGACGATTCAAGTCAATCTAGGTTTCAAAGGATCGGATGGGCGACTCCAACCTGCCGCATTGAGCTAGAATTTCCGTGCCAGTTACTCAAGGACGATATCCATGCCCGATAACTCTGAAGCGCACATCGCCACAGCAGATGCTCTCACATTACTACTGTACAACCAGCACGCCATATGTGCGGCCATCGAAGAGGTAACTAAGTGGCTCTCTGAGAATGGAGTAGGGGATGTCGCTGATCACGCAATAGCGAACATGGAAACGCTGGACGCGAATGCCCGAGGCATCACTGACGCCATCACGCGACTTCGGCAGTTATAGATGTTATACAGCGCCCAGCGAAATCTGCCCGAGAGCCGATAAGCGCCTTGCGTAGCAGGCTTCAAGCCACAAGCCCACTTACAAGCTATGAAACAGCCGGGCTAAAACAGCCCGCCGAAAGCAGCCGGCTCCCAGTTCATGATCACCAACTCTCCGCTTAACTCGGCTTTGCCTTGGCGCTGATTGGTATTGCTGTAGCGAATGTCCAGCATTTCAAAATGAAAGCCTTCGAACACACGGCGGATGTCCGAGTGATCATTGATGCTGACCATCACCTTGCCTTTGCAGCGGCGCATGAAGTCGGCCATCCGCTCGTAGTTTTCGAACGGGAAGTCCACGCCATAGCCGGCGGTCTGCCAGTAAGGCGGGTCCATGTAGTGGAAAGTGTGAGCACGGTCGTAACGTTCAGCGCATTCAAGCCAAGGGAGATTTTCAACGTAGGTGCCGGACAGGCGCTGCCACGCGGCCGAGAGGTTTTCTTCGATGCGCAGCAGGTTGATGGCCGGGGCAGTGGTCGCCGTACCGAACGTCTGGCCGGAGACCTTGCCAGCGAAGGCATGGTGCTGCAGGTAGAAGAATCGGGCGGCGCGTTGGATGTCGGTGAGGGTTTCGGGGCGGGTCATCTTCTGCCATTCGAACACCTGTCGGGAGCTGAGCGCCCATTTGAACTGGCGCACGAATTCTTCGAGGTGGTTCTGCACGACGCGGTAAAGCGTGACCAGGTCGCCGTTGATGTCGTTGAGGACTTCGACGGGCGATGGCTGAGGCTTCATGAAGTACAGCGCGGCACCGCCGGCAAAGACTTCAACGTAGCATTCGTGTGGCGGAAAAAGCGGAATGAGGCGGTCGGCCAGGCGGCGTTTGCCGCCCATCCAAGGGATGATGGGTGTAGACATTGATAGCAAGACCTTTACTGTATGGATAAACAGGTGCTAGGCTCGCCGCGCTTTGTGCACGGAGCAAGAGCCTCGGCTGGACTTGCAGGGACCATCTGCAGGGACAGCGGTTGATCCGGATGTTGACGCATCCGGATCAGCCGCTCTTTTTCACTTCGGTGTTGAGACTTCTTTGGCGTATGCCTGACACGCCGCGAGGGCAATCAGCCCCCGGTCGCCGTCATCGGTGACGCTGATAATTCGTTGAGCATGCGCTGGGTCAAGTTCGGCTCTTGTGGGGCCATGAACCACGCCGCCGGTGGCGGTGGGAGCTGACATTGATCCGTTGCCGGCGTCGGTGGTGGCGTCGAGTAGGACTGACAGGCGCAGATCAGCAGTGGCAAGACGGTCGCGCAGGCGACCTTGATCACGTTGGGCATCACTCAAGGCTCGGTAATGGGTTTGTTCACTGGTTGCCAGGCGCTGCTCGAGCGCGAGGCGCTTGTTCTGCTCGGCACGCTGTTGCTCGGACGTGGCTTGGGCCAACCGATTGAAGGTTTCGGTGTGCAAGCGACTCTGTTCGGCGAGCTGGCTGCCATAACGCCAGTCCTGCACTCGCCAGGTGATGGCGGCAGAACCACCGACCAAGACGACCAGCAGCACGCCTTTTGCCAGTAGCCGATACGGTGCCGGAATCAGTTCGCCGAAACGCATAGCACCGCCCTCGCCCGCCCCCACAACTCCAGCCGATCCTGCAGGCCATTGAGGCCACCGTTGATCCTGCGGGTGATCGTGTTGAATTCGTTTTGATCGGCCAGCGCGTTCAGCCCATTCACCGACCAGAACCACGCGGCCGACTCGGCAGCCCACTGCGGCAACTCCAGCAGCTCAGGGGTGCGCAGCAATCGCTCGTCGCCGAACAGTGCCAAGCTGCAGCGCAGGTAATTGTCATGGCCAGTAACCTGGATCAGCCCGCGACCGCGATAGCGCTGGCCATCGCCATCCGCTGCCGGGGTGTTGCCCAGTTTCGCGGCCAGATTGCCGGTGTCGTATTTGCTGAGGTACTGATCGCCGCCCAGTTCCCGCACGTACTGCAGTTGACCCGACTCATGACCGAGTTGAGCCAAAAACGCGGCTTGGCGTTTCGGCGTGTTGATCTGCCGATGCGCCATGGCTGTGTTTAGGGCGGATACAAAAACGCCCGCTTGGCGGCGGGCGTTCGGCATGATGCGTTGTAGCTGTTGTTCCGTGACAGTCATAAACACTCCAGACATAAAAAAGCCGCACTCAGGCAGCATTGGGATACGCTACAGCTTCTCGACGCTCACGACCTTGAGCGGTGCGTTGTCAGTCTTTTTCTTACCCTTGGGCTTGGATTTGCCTTGCTTGCCGGCATTGCACTCAACCGTGGTCGACCAGCCGGATTGGGTAAACACCTGCTCAACCGAATCGGCGAGGTACTCGCCATCAAGCCCGACCTTGAAGCCCTGGGCGAGAATGGACCGCTCGGCAAAAATGTCCGTGCGCCCAGGCATCTCAAACCGCACGTCGGCGGTCGAGCGGTTGAACGCCGCCAGACGCGCTTTCGCGGCCGCTTGGGCAGCGGTCTTATTCGGGTAGATATGCCGGTCGGTATGCACCGCCGGCAGGCCATCCGGCGCGTCGTCGTTATCGATGGTGACGATGGCCAGCTTTCCGTCTTTCTTGTCCTGGTGCTTGGTCGCAACCGCCTTGTGCGAGCAGCGATCGCCGAGACTGAATTGCCAGCGGCTGAGGTCGCTGCGCGTCAGCGTGACCGCGCCGAAAGCCTTGCCGCTTGCGGATTGTCCGCCTTGACGTGGCATTACCAACAGCTTGCCATCGGCCACCTTGGCCGTGCAGTCGTATTGCTTGGCCAGCCGGGTGATGAAATTAAAATCGGACTCATTGAGTTGATCCACTCGCGCCACTTTGGTCGACACCGGGCACACCGGCTGCCAGCCATTGCGCGCGGCAATGTCGGCCACGATCTTCGACAGCGGCACGTCCTCCCAGCTTCCGCTACGGATGGTCTTGCCGCTGCCACGCATGTCGCTGGCCTTGCCTTTGATCACGATCGTATCCGGCGGCCCCGACACTTCGACGGTGTCCACCGTGTAACGTCCCATGCGGGCTAAAGCGGTTTCGGCATAGCCTAAATAGACCTCGATCGAACTGCCCCGCCGAGGCAACTGCACTTGTCCATCCCGGTCATCAATACGCAACTCAAACTCGTCGGACTCCATGCCGGGCTTGTCCGAGGTGCGCAGCAGCAACAGCCGATCGTTGATCTTGGCCGTGACGTCGGCACCATCGGCGACGATTCGAAACATCGGGGTCATGGATTTTGTCCAAAAAAAAGCCCGCACAAGGCGGGTCAGAGAAGAATGCACCGTTACGCGTAACGCAAGGGCTCGCCGGCGGCGGACTCGTCCAGGATCAAGCCCACAGGCTGATCCCTTCGTCGGTCGGACTAGGAAGATCCGGCAGCACGATCAATACACCGCCCCGGTAGGGCTGAGGCTCGTCGGCCAGCCCCTGATTGGCATCCAGTACCGCCTCGGTGCTGCCATTGAGATGGCCATAGAAGTTATGGCAAATGACATCGAGCATATCCCCATCAAACGTTCTGCATGTCGTCGCCATAGCGCACAAACTCCAGCGTGAACCCTTGTTTACGGGGAATGCCGCCGTGCAGCAACGCGCCCTGCTCTTCGTTGATGTTCTTCAGGCACCACGTCCCGATCACTTCGCCATACCCCGTGGTCAAGGTCAGCGGCTGAAGCCTGGCCCCGATCGAGCGCAACGTGTCGAGTTGCTTCAGTCCACCTTTGAAGCCCGGGTAGATCGTGCCCTTGAGTGTCAATTTCTCTTCACCCATGCCCACGGCCTGCTGCGCCGGCCGACGCGTCAAGCGCTCCTGCGAGGCCCAGCGGAATTCGGTCGAGCGGGTCAGCTCATCGAATGCCGCCGTGTCCAGGTTGAAATAGTAGGGCTGAAGTTTCGGATCACGCGGCTGGATGATCAGCAAGTGCGGGAACGGCTTCACCGCCTCAGGCGCCGGAGTAGCATCCACGGCAAAGGCACTGGTCGGCACGATGTTGGCCAACGCCGGGCTGACCTTGCCGGCAAGCTTGTTGATCGTCGTCGCCACCTTGCCCGCCTGCGCCTTGAGCGTGCCTAACCGCTCCTGCACCTCGGCCACCGCGCGGGTCGCCCGGCCATACACCGCCATCACCTGCCCGACCTTGGCTTGCGCGGCGTCGACGCTGCGCATGACCCGCTGAAGTTTGGCGCCGATCGCTGGCCCCACAAACGGAATATTTTCCAGCTCCGACGCGGCGCCGGTCAGCTCACTGATGGCGCCGTTGACCGGCGTTAACACCCCCTCGGCACTGCGGCGGCCCGTTTCTGCCGCTTCCGTCAAATACTTAAGGCTTGATTGCATCTGCTCCATGTAAGCCATAAAGCCTCCTTACACATGAGGTTCGTCGTACAGCTTGGCGGCGTTCTGTTTCGCCGCGTCCGCCATCATTCGTTGCATGTGCGGCATCAGATCCTGAGCCATGCGCTGCGGGTCTTTGACGTCACCCTGCACCGTGATCGGCATACTCAGCGAATACTGAAACTGCTGATCCACCTTGGCCGGCACAGGCTTCTCCGGCTCTTTGGGCTGAATCGCCAGCGCCGCCGACTTGAGCGGCTCAGTGACCGCCATCGAGCGCGCGGCATCCCCCAGCACCGGGCCTTGCTGCGCCGCTGACGCCATCATGAGCGGCGTGGTCGGCACGGGCGCCTTTGGCTTTTCCTCAGGCTTTTCATCCTCGCCACCGAACAGCGTTTTCCCCAGGGATCCGCCCAGCGCGGCACCACCCTGACTGCCGAGGTAGGCACCAATCAAACCGCCGATCGCCGTACCAATGACCGGCACCACCGAACCGATGGCCGCCCCCGCCGCTGCACCGGCCATGGTGCCCGCCAGATTGCCAGCCGCTGCGCCGTAACCCTCGGCCTTTTCGTCCTTGGTCTCGGCGTTCTGAAACGTATCAAAGGCCATGGCGCCGGCTTCCAGCATCGAGCCGCCCGGGATCACCTTGGCGATTTTTCCGACCTTGCCGACGGCCTGCACAACACTGCCCAGCTTGGCCATCGCGCCGGCCGGAACCGGTGGCACCGGAGGGATCGGCGGACGGCGCAAGGGCGGCAGCGACGACCCAGGACGAGGCAACCGCCCCCGACGCGGGGCACTGCGCCGCGAGCCACGCCCACGTCCACGCCGGCGCGACTCGCCCGGGCCATCCGCACCACCGCCACCACCACCCATGGCGCTGGCATTGACGACAAAAACCTTCTTTACGCCGTCATCACCGCCACCTTCGGCGCCATCGTCATCGAGGCCAGATGCCGCATCCTTTGCCAGCGAAACCACTTTGAGGCCAGTCGATACCAAGTCGAACTGTCCGGGCTTTTTATCGCCACCCTCTCCCCCCTCGCCTTCATCCTCGCCATCCACTGGCGTGCCCTTCATGGCCGCAACCGCCTTCAGACCGGTTTCCACCAGCGACAAAGCCTTGCCGGCCTTGCCTTTGGGCTCATCGTCCTTGTCATCACCATCGCCGGCGCCGTCCTTGGCGTTGGTCACAAAGACCTTCTGCACTTCGCCGGACTTGCCGCCGCCCAGCGTCCCACGCGCTAGATTGAACAGGCCTTTACCGATCTTGAACGAGCTGAAAAGGCCTTTCAGAGCGATCAAGCCACCACCGACCGCCACGATGCCCGTCACCACCCCGGGCGAGCTGTCAGACAGTGCGGTGATGCCCTTGGTGACTTTGGTCAGCGTCTCGGCGACGGTGTCGGTCACCGGACGCAGCGCGTCTCCCACGCTGCGCATGGCGTCATCCATCGACTGCGCCATCTCGGCCCACTTCTGCGAAGACGACTCGCGCCGCTCGGCAAGGTTTTTATCGAGGATGCCCGTTGCATCGCGTGAATCATTTTTAAGCTGGCTATACAGCGCCTTGTTCTGCATGTAGGCCGACAGTGCGGCCTTGACTTGCATGTCCGCGAACAGGTCGCCAGTGCGCAAAGATTCCTCCAGCGAGGCCATCATGGCCTTGGCTTTCTCAGGATCGGATTCCTTGCTGATCTTCGCCGTCGCCTCGGCCATCGCTGCTGCACGCTTCGGGTCAGTGGCCTGAATGTATTTCTGAGCCAATGACATGCTGGTTTCCAGCGTGGACAGGCCGTTTTGCAAGCCCGTCTGCATCGACCCCTTGTAGTCGATACCAGCCTTTTTGTATGCCTGGACGGTGTCGTTTGAACCGATTTTCCCCATCCAGTTTTTCAGGTTGTTGGCCGCTTCGTCCGAACTGCCGGCCTGTTTCATCTGCACTTGCAACATGGCGCCCAATTGCGTCACCGCGTCCATACCGGTGATGCCCAGCTTGCCCATGTTGGCCAGTAGTTCAGGGAACCACTTGGCCATATCGGACGCCTCAAAGCTGCCCGCCTGCCCTTGATAGGCAATCGCCTCAAGCGCTTGCTGCATCTCTTTGGCATCGGTGATCTTGGCGTTTTGGCCCAGGGCGTTGATCATCTGTGCGGTGTCGACACCGCTGGAGCCCTGCCCGACGGCAAACTTGGCCGCGACGGGCGCATATTCCAGCGCCTTGCTCAGATCCATACCGGCGCCGACCAACTGGTTCACAATGTCGGCCACGTCGTTGCGCGCCATGCCGGTATCGCGCGAAGTGTCGATGATCTTGCGCGACACCTCTTGCTCTTGCGGCTTGTTGGCAATGCCGGCCTTGATCGCAATGTCACGCACGATCGCGCCAAAGTCGGCGCTAACCTTCGTTGGCACTGCCAGCGCGCCCACGCCCACCACCGCCGCACCGACCGCGCCCTTCATGCCCTTTACGCCAGAATCAATCTGCTGATGACCCTTGGCTTTCAGCTCGGCCTTGTTGGCCGTCTGCCCCATCGAGCGATAGGCTTTTTCCAGCCGGCCGACCTCGATCCCCTGCTTTTTCAAGCTGTCGAGGTTCGAGTTCAAACGATTGAGTAATTTGGACGCACCAGCCGCGCCGGTGTCGTGAGCCTTTTTCCATTCTTCGCGCAGGCGGATGGTGTCGCCAATCGTGCGCTGCAGCACCCGCGCTTTGTTGCCTTCTGCCTCGAGGCGCTTGATGCGCCCGGTCACGTCCTTGAACGCGGCGCCGACCGTGGAACTTACGGCACCGCCGATCACCAGCCCGAGGGCGAGTTTGTTTGCCATGTCATGGCCCTCATGTGCCCAGCACTACCGGTGGCGGCTCAATCCGTGAGCCACCACACCATATCGGCGAACGGCATCGACTGGATCTCAGCGGCGGAAAATCCGGTTTCCGCCGCCAGACGTTTCGCCGCCGACTTGATCACGCTGGGGTTAAAGCCCGTCGTCGTTGTCCATGCGAAAATAGCCGGCCTGCAAGCGGTTAAAATCCACCAGCTTGAGCCCCTCCAGATCCGCTACCGACGCGCCGGACAACGCAGCAAACAACACCAGCTCGCGCTGCTCATCGTCGCCACCCACCTCACGGTTGGCCGCCCGCACGTCGCCCACGGTCGGCGAACGCAAAGCCAGCTTGTCGACCGTCACGCCGTTGATCTCACTCGGACACGACAGCGTTACCAGCACCTGATCGGTGGTCAGCGACAACCACGCCGGCATCGAGTCCGAATAATCGGTTTTCGGTACCAGGTGCGAATAGGCCGTCTGCACGCGGCGATAGTCCGTCAGCTTGAGCCCCTCCAGATCCTTGATCCCGATTTCAGCAAGACCAGCGAACAGCATCAATTCGCGCTGTTCTTCGTCGCCCTTGGATGCACGGTCAGCCGCGCGCACCTCACGCACGGCCGGCGCGCGCAAGGCCAGCGTTTCGACCTCGACACCGTTGACAGCGCTTGGGCGCGAGAGGGTCACGACAGCACCGGTTGCGCTGAGCGACAGCCAGACCGGCAGGGTTTTATCAGTGGCTTGAGTCATGTGTTCTATTCCTTTAGAGGCCGAGTGCGGCGCGCACTTCCGCCAGTTGGTCTTTGCCGTCGATCACTTGAATGCCGGCGACCATGTCGATCTCGTACATCAGGCGCCCGTCGATTTCGAGCTTGTAGTAAGTGACCGCAATGGCGTGTTTGATTTCGGCCGCATCACCGGCCTTCCAGTCGCCCAGGTCGACCTCTTTGAGGCGCCCGCGCAAGGTGGCCACCACCGCCGTGGTCGCGCCCTTCAAGCCTTTAAAGGCACCTCGGAACGTGGCGTTGAACGCCGTACCATCGGACAAGCCGAAGTATTTCAGCGACTCGCGGCGCACACCCTTGGTGACAAAGGACGCTTCCATTTTTTCAAGCCCCTGATCCATCTCGACGGGGCCGGCCATGCCACCACCGCGATACTCGTCCGTCTTGGTGGTCAGCTTGGGCAGGGTCAGGCTTGGCACGTCGCCGGAGAAGTTCACGCCGTCAACGAACAGGTTGGTGTTAAACAAAGTCTGAGGAATCATTTACTAAGCCCCCTTAGGCTGCTTCAAGCACTTCGGTCATCCATTGATCGGTGACTTCGAAAAGGAAATTCGGGTTTTCTGCCGGCGGCACGTCGGTGAAACGGATACGCCAAAACACCTTGCCCTGAGCGATCTGGCTCGCCGTGTTCAGTTCGGTGTCCGGGAACACTTCAAAGTTGATGATAGCGCCCTGGGCTTTCAGGTCGCCCATGAACGCGTTGAGGCCATTGGTCACGTCGCTGACGTAGGTCTTGGTGATCGAGCGATCAACCGCCCACTTGTGCCCGGCCTGCACCGCATCCATGAGAATGAACAACGTGCGCACGCGGGTGACGAACGCCCATTTCGGGTCGCTCGACAGCGTGCGGTTGCCCCACAGGCGATAACCGTCATCGCGAATGATCGTGGTGATATTCGCGTTATTGAGCAGGTTTGCCCGGCAAGTCTCGTCGCCGTCCAGGTACTCGACCGCGCGGCCGGTGCCGGTGATGCCAGTCAATTCCTTGTTCGACGGCGAGGCCCAGAAACCGTATTCGGCATCCGTCCAGGCAAACAGACCCGCCGCCCAAGCCGAGCCGGGCGCGTCGACTGTCGAGCTGGTGACGGTGTCCCAATACTTCACACCCGGGTCGACCATGTACAGGTTGCGACTGCCGAAGTTATCGGCGTAGGCCATGGCGGCCTCATCGGTCGTACCCGGGCCGTCGATGATGCCAATCGCGCGCAGCTTCTGCGCCACGCTGTCGATGGCCGTGGCCACCGCCTGAGTTGCCGTATGACCCGGTGCGATCAGCAGCCGCGGCTGTGCGTTGAACAAACTTTTGCCGTCAATCAACGCCTGCAAGCCGGTACGCTGACCCGAGGCCAGGACGCCGCCGATGATCGCCGAGGTTTGCAGCGCGGCGTCTTCCAGCTTGGGCACGCCAATGGCGACGATCACCGCCTTGGCTTTGACATAGATCGCCTGACAGGCCTTGGTGATCGCGGAGTCAGGGCCAAAGGCGGCAATGGCTTCGCGCTCGGTGGTGATCAATTTCAACTCACCGGCCAGGGCGGTGCCGCCGCCGAGAACGCCAGGGGTGAAGGTGTCGCACAGACCAATGATCGAGGACGACGGCAGCGAGATGGTGCGCGCCCCGGTCTTGATTTCGGTGGTCGTAACGCCGTGAAAGAAACTCATAAAGTCCAATCTCCAGAAACGAAAAAGCCCCGCATCCGCGAGGCTGTGAGGGTGTTGGTGTTACGCGTAACGGAAAAGAAAACGCCCCAGTCAGTGCGGGGCGTTATTTGAGTTGACCGGCCAGCCAGAGGGGCGCTGGTGGACGGTGATCAATCAACGGAAACTCTCCAGCTTCCGGCCAGTTTCGAAGCGCTCTGCGGTACTCCTGAAGCTCGGCATACTGCTCGGCCGTTAGCGTGGTTGCCACACCCTCCTCAACCTCGTCACGATGGCGCGTCACCACGCCATCAGTTTCAGACAAGCGCTGATCGCGCCAAGTGCGCTCGACAGCGGCCAGTTCGTCGTCACTCGTCGGCAAGGAGTCAACCAGCATCGGCGAGCCATCATCACCCCACACAATAATCTTCCCCACCTCCTGCCCCGCCAACAGCTCGCGATGACGCTTATCAGATATTTCAACAATATCCTCAGGAAGAGAGGCGTAAACCGCCGAGTTGTAAAACCCATAAAAGACACCGTCTTTCTTTGCAGCAAACATACCTTCCCCTTAATAACCAATGACTAGGTACTGTACGTTTTCCGACTTCCCGACCGCCGTATTCCCCGCGAAGCAGTTAACGCCTAACGAGTTCACCGCCGCAGCGCCGACAGTAGCTACAGAGTTCGTTCCAGATGCGGAAACGAAGGCCTTTAACACTGCACTTGGAAAGATCATCGGCAGCGCCACGCTTGAAGTTCCGCCGGCAGAGGTAGTTGTGGTGCCCCACTGGAGAATCAAGCCGCCCAGCCAGCTTGGAAGCACCACATAACCAGAGTTACTTTTAAGGAACTGGAAGCCCCAACGCAGCTTTTTCGGAGTCACGATCGAGGCGTCATCCACTCCGGTATCGGTCAGCGCCTGCGTAGCGATCTTGGCCGTACCGAGCTTGATTTCCGTGGCCTGAGTCGCCAAAGCGGCGAGCGCCGCAATGTCGATGTTTCCCTGATTGATCGGCGCGTTCCAGGCTTTAATGCACCACATCACTGCCAAGTTTCGCGGGCGCGCCTCGGCTCCACCGCTTGAACTGGTGTTACCGCTGGTGGCGCCACCAACGAAAATGCCCGTGCCTCCAGACAAGGTGTCTTGGCGGCCAGACGAGCCACTCACGGAGTTGTTGTTGTGCACATGGGCCTTGTTGTCGTCAGCCTGCCAGCTACCAATCGCTCGCCCCGCATCCACGCCGCGCCCATGATCCCAGCCACGCAGAAACTCGCCGCGAGTCTCAGGCAACCGGAAATTGCCCGCTCCCTCGTCGCCCTTGTTGAACGCCGTGCCGAGGAATGCCGCCAAATCGGGATAGACAGCAATGCTTTTGACACTGCCGTCCAACTCCAGAAACCCGGGCGCAACCTTATCCACCGGAAACGCCACCGTGGCCCCCACTGGCAGCGCTGAAGCCTGCGCAATCATCGCCTCAACCTCGGCCTTGGTGTAGCTGTCCTTAATGCCCATCTTGGCCAGCGTGTCCGGGTTGTCACCCTCCACCACAATTCCGCGATCGTTGACCTTGACCCGCGTGTATTCGCCGGGCGTTTTGTTCTTCGGCAGCACTTCCAGAATGGCCGCGTCGACGTAGGCTCGCGAGGCCAGAACAATCGCCGGGTCGATCTTGAGCTGAATGTTGCCGGTGCTGGTGACAATGAAGTTCATCCGCACAATCTGTGTGCGGCCCGAGCCTTGCGACAGCAGCGGCTTGAAGCTCGGCGCGCAGTTGGCCACTGCCACCAGATCCCCGTCCGCATCGTACAGGCCGATTTCGCGGATCCACTTACCGCCCTCATCGGCCGGAATGATCTGCTCGGCAATGATCACTGCCGGGTTGACCGGGTCGATCTTCAGTTGGTTGAGTGGCTTACGCCGCCACTCGTTGATTAGCTTGGATTGCGTCGGAGACGGAACCGGGTTGGCCGGGTTTTCCACACCGGCCGGGTTGGCATCGCCTACGCCCATTTGCGTGATCAGCCAGGGAATGCCGAGCGCGTCGGCGTTGGCCTGCTTGGCCATCCCCACGTTCGTGAGGATCGCGAAAAACTGCGAATTCGCATCAATCATAATAAACGTCCAGGGTGTCTATGGTGTGTTCGCGACCGACCACGCCAAAGCTGCCGGCGACCTCAATGTCACGCATGACGGGTGGGTAAACGTCGATTTCGTCGCCCTCAAAGAGGGACACGGCAATATTCAGATTGCCTTGCGTTTCCAGGCTGATCGCCAGCCCGGTCAGGTGCCGCGTGACGGGTTTGGCGTCGTCTATCAGGCGCTCTAGCTCCTGATACATTTCCTCGGTGATACCGGTGTCGAGAACGCCGACCTTCAGCGCGAAAGTGCCCGGCACGCCTTCGGGCACGGTCTGGAACCACTCGACAATCTCAATGAGATAGCCCAGCGGCTCGACCACCCGGCGCAGCGCGCCGATCGTGCCCTTGTGCTTGTGGATGTAGAAAGACGCTTTGATGGCTGCGCGCTTGGTCGCTTCAGACCACCGATAATCCCAGCGATCGACCGACCACGCCCACGCCAAATGCGGCAGCAGATGCACCGGGCAGGTATCGGCGTTGTAAAGATCGCGCAGCGGGACAATTGTTTTTTCGAAGAACGCGGCCTCCATGGCCCGTTCCAGTTGCGTGCTATTGATCGGCAGTAGGCTCTTCATGTCAGCCCGCCATCGTCACGGTGTAATCCATGCAGTACGCCGCCTGCTCCTTGGTCGGGGCCAAGTCGACCCAGCCGGGCAACTCAACCCGGGAAACGCCGGCAACGTGCAATTGAGCATCGATCGCCGAACGGGCCACCTCAACCCCCAGCCGCTTGCGTGGATTGATCCACGCCGCCAAGCGAGCTTTGGCTTCGGCCAAACTGGCATCCATCTCGGGGCCAGCGCCGGCCATGTGCAGAATGGCTTCAATGCGGTAATCAATGATTTCCGCACTTTTTACCGTGACGCGATCGCCAACCGGCCGCACATCGTCATCATTCAGCGCCGTCCGCACCGTCGCCAGCAACTCAGGACTGGCCACGCCGCGCCCCTCCCCCTCAGAACTCAGCACCGTTACCGTAACGTAACAAGGCGCCGGACTTTCGGCCGACGCGTCCGCCACCAACCCGGAGGCGTTGCGCGCGTGCAGGATGTAGCTGTTACGCGGGCCGGCCGTGGTCAGCCCTTCATAGGCCAACTGGATGCGCTCGCGAAACGGATCATCTTCCTCCTTGACCTCAGGCACCGGCGGCACCGCTTGCAGATCCGCCGCCTGAATAACCAGGCGTTTCAGATTGACGTTTGCCCCCAAGTGATCGAGGTCACTGCCAATCGCGTGTGCCAGCAACAGAGCCTTAGCGCCATCATTGACCCGGGCGCGGTTGCCGACCTTGATATAGGCACCGACCTCGATCACCTTCACCACTGGATCGCTTTCAAGGGCGGCCGTCCAGTTGTCGCCCATGTAACCGCGAAAGACCCCTAGCCCATCCTGATAAGTCTCTTCGAAGTCCAACGGCTCCAGCACAGTCGGAGCCGGCAGCGACGACAAATCCACGATACTCATACGGCCACCTCCAGCGTGACGCTGTCGCCTTGGTACCGCCCGGCGATTTTCAGATTGATTTGCCCGCCGATGACCGAAACGACGCTCACCTGATCCAGCTTCAAACGCGGCTCCCAGCGACCCAGCGCGCGGGCGACTTCAGCCTGCACGGCGCTGATCCAACCCTTGTTAACGGGCAGGTCGATAAACCGCCGCACCTTGCTACCGTATTCGGGCCGGTGCCGCCGGCTACCCAGCGGCGTGCTCAGAATGTCAGGGATGGATTGCCGCAGATGCTCGATGCCGGAAATGGGCTGGCCGGTGTGGCGATCCATTCCGATCATCTAAGTCACTCCAGCGGTTCAAGTTCGGGATGCGTCTTCAGGAAGCTGACAGCCTGTTCATCGGACGCCGACACCTCGACCGTGTGCTTGGCCACCGCCAAGGTGCGATCCGTTCCAGGGATGCACAGGGTGCGCGAGGTATAGAGCTTGTCGCGAAACTTCAGCAGCAGATCGGGCGTTCGCGGTTGAACGGTAACGGGCTGACGAATCGTCGACGGTAATTGCTCTTCGACCGACTGATCATTGATCTTGGCCATTCGTTTTTCTCCAGGCACAAAAAACCCGCACGCGGCGGGCTGGATGAATGTTTGGGTTAATGCTTGTGGTGGTTGTCGCTGTTGCCGGCGGCCATGATGTTGCCAGCGCCGTCGATGTTGCCCGTTACGGATAACGCACCGTCGATATTGACCGGCCCCTTGATGTTTACGGTTGCCTCAAGATCGATCGTTCCCGACTTTACCGTTACCGCGTTATCCGTAACGACAATGTCCGTGCTGCCGACCTTGATCGCCACCGTGCCACTCGGCAGGGTGATGGTGTAAGACTTGGCCTGCCAGTCGTAGACCAGCGAGCCGCCATCATCGAAACGCCAGACCTCGACGTGGTCGCGGTTGTCTGGAGGTGGACCGGCATTTCCGTACAAGCCCGGCACGAACGTGCCTTGCGATACGTCACCGCTGGGACTGATCAAGCTGCCCTGCTCGCCCAAGGACGGCGCCCGCCAATGTCGGGCTTTGCCGGCGGCGATGCTGTGCCAACGCACCCATGCGCTGACCCAGTCGCTACCATCCGAGACCCGACACACTGGCGGCGATGCAGACAGATCCACCGCGACCACGTAGCAAGCCTTGACCGCCCCCGCGATCATGCGGTCATGTTGGGCGCTCGCGTAACTCATGGCGCAGGCTCCGGATCGACGACGACCTCAACGGCATAGTCGCCTAATTGCAATTCGCCGGGTGGTTCATCTGGCCACGGCCATTCCTCAAGTCCCAGATAAACCTGCTGAGTCCACTCCACCAGCCACACCGTGTATCCATCCAGATGCGGCTGGGTCCAGTCCTGCAGCGATTGCACAAACTCGGCGGGTTCAACTGCCAACCCCCACGTCTGCGCACGCAGCAGCACCGCCAACTGGGTCGCCAATTGCACGGCCTGTTGATGATGGTGCGGCTTGATCGGGTCGACGATGATGCGCGCCTCGAACTTGCAGACCAGCGAGGTTTCGCCGGTGCCGATATCGGTACCCGGCTCGATCTCGGCCACCTCCAGAAACACCGCTGGCAATACCACGCGATCCTTAATGTCTGGCCAGGCTGTGACGGCCTGCACGCCCGGCAAGTGGGCACGCAGATACTGTTCTACAGCCCGATAAAGTTGGTCCAGGCTGAACGGTTCGTCAGACATTGCCGATCCTCTTAAGGTATTTCTGCAGCTCAAAGTTGAGTTCCTGCTTGAGGATTTCCAGCAGTCGCTGATCTGCCTTTTTGACCCAGCTTTCGAAGTGCGGTCGAGCTTGCTCCAGCGACACTTTGGCTTTAGCCAGCGGGAAACGACTGCCGTGTTCGGCGACCCAGCCCGAACTCGCCCCGCGACCGGGGGACACCGTGCTGTCCGGGTAATCGTCCCCGTTGAAATGCTTGCTGGCTGTGCGGATCCAGATGTCGGGCTTGTTGCCGTAGACCTTCTTGAGGAAAGCCCCTTGGTAACGCCGCCCCGCCACTGATACACCGCTGCCGGTTTGCCGCGCCCGGCCGATCCGGCTGGATTCGATGGCGTTCAACCCGAACCACAGTTTGCCGCTCGCAGCACCGCCGGAAACCGGATAGCTGCGCAACCGCTGACGCACCGCTGCAACAGCAATGCGCTCTGACCGGCTGACGGCTCGGGCAATGTGCGTGCGCAACCAGCCCAGCGTCTTGTTGATTGCGCGCCGATGCGCCGCAGCAGCCGCTTTTGGCACCACCTTGGCAAAGTCCTGGAACGCCTGAAAATCTGCGGCCGAGGACTGGATAGAGATCATCCCGCCCCCGGCCGAGGGTTTGAAATAGCTACCGACGCTCATGGCCGCAACCTCAGAATCAGGGCGACCAGGCCGTCGCCGCTCGGCTCGAGCTGGATCAGGTCGTAGTCACCGCCACCATCCAAGGCAGGCAAATCGACGCTGACCAGCATGCCCTGCTCCAGACCTTGCGAATCGCTGACACGGATCTCGAAGCGCGGCTCGCGCAACCCGGTGTTGAGCTTGCCGAACTTGGGTTGCAGCCAAGGCGCGGCAAACATGCCGAACACTGGCTCGTCACGACCCTCGATCCGCGCGGTATCGCCCAGCGTTTCGAACACCACCGCGTCGACCTCGGCGATCAGATCGCGAAACCCCACGGTCAGAGTTCCAGCAGGACCTGCGCACGCGGGCGGGTGCACAGGTGCAGCGGGTTGGACTGTGCTTCACCGGCCATGCCTTTGTTGAAGGGCAGCGGTTCAATCATGCTGTAGTACGGAATGCCCTGAGTGTTGACCGTTTCCATGTAGTCGGCAGGTGCAAACACGGAGATATACAAGTCCGGCACACCTTCGGGAACCATCAGCGCCTTGTCGTCATGGACAAAGGAAACGCCGGCGACCTTGCCACGATAGCGCTCCCAAATGATGCCGCCGAACTCGAAGCTTTCCCGGGCGTCGCCACGCAGCGCTGCCGCTTGCTGACTGTTGAGGTAGGTCTCTTTGACCGACTTGTGAACAATCAGCTTGTTCCAGAAGTTCTTGCCGCAGAAAGCGCGCGAGCCGGTACTGGTCACGCTGCCCAGCGCGTCCTCCTGCATGTCCAGCGCCTCACCGCACTTGACCCGCAGCTCGGTACCGGCCTCAGTCAGCCCCATGGACAATTTCTGACGCTGCACACCGAAGCGCTCATACAAGTCCAGCAGCACCGTCGAACCATCAGCGTCGAGGATCTGGCCGTTGAGTGCGCCCATGCGCTGAAACTCATGCGTCGCGTCCAACTGACGGCGCGCCTTGGCCAGACGTGCATTGACCACGTCCTGCACCGCCTGCAGCTCAGTGCGAGTACCGAAGGCGCGGATGCCTTGGATCTCATCCGCCTTGATGGTGAAACGCTCAGGCAGGTGCACGGTGTTGAACGGGATCAGGTTGCGCTTGCTCGCAGCAACCACCAGGCCAGAACTACCGCGCTCACCGGCCGGCACCAGTGCCAGGGTGTCGCCGTCCTTTTCAATCTGCACGGTCAGCGAGGTAATGCCTTCCTCGCGGAACAGACCCAAGGCGCTGATGCGGCCCGGCAGGTAGGGTTGATCATTGAGTGCAGCGGTCAGCGAGGTAACGGTAAACGCTTCGTCGTCAAAAATGGCGATATCGGCCATGGGTACTCTCCAGAAACGAAAAATCCCGCACGCGGCGGGATGCATATGAAAAAGGAACCGTCTTAGCGGACGATCACCGAATGTGCGGCCAAGGCTTTCTCGGCAGCCAGATCAAGGCCGGTCAAATGCGCTTCACTGACCTCGGCCAACCGCACCACGGCGCGACCGCGACGCACCACATCGGATTCACCGAGGGGGCCGTAGAGAATGGCGACAGCGTTTTCGGTGCCGTCCTCAGCAGTCGGTTCGTAGGGTGCGAATTCGCCGGAGGCGGTCACCAGCCCGAGGATTTGCCCCGGCCACAACGCTGGGCCGGCCGCGACGTTGATCGCTTCACGCGAAATGGTGCCGGCGCCTTCGGACAGCAGGAATTCACCCGCGTGCATCGGTTCCTGTTTGATGTTCATGCTCGTACTCCTTTCGCGCTTTGCGCGGTTCCAGTTTGGGCCGCTTGGCGAGCAGCCCAAATCGAGTTGGGATCAGGTTGTTTGGCCAGCACCTTGGGCGCTAGATCGTCCGCCAGCGGTAGACTGTTGTCGATTTCGAAGCCCTTACCGCTGGTGACAATCTTGTCGAACAGACGCGCCCGCACCGACGCCTCGTCCAGACCTGCCGCGACATACTCGGCGCTGAATTCCGGCAACCGCGCGGCCACGCAGAGGTCGTTTACCGCCTTGGCGCGTGCCAGACCGGCTAAAACGATCTTTTCGCTTTCAAGCTGGGTGGACTTGAGCAGCGGCTCGATCAGGTTGCTGATGCCCGCCGCCGTGCAGCGCTGAGTGACCATCAATGCCAACTTGGCCGAGTCGACTACAGGCGGCACCAGCGGCGGATCGACAGGATCAAGATCCGGATCCGCTTCAGGTGGCTCGTCAAGCTGGGCCAGCAAATCAGCCGGTGCGTTCTGGAATCGTTGCAGCACCGCGCCTTGACCGAGACAGGCTTTAACCTTGACGCCGTCGCCCACTTCATCGGCCAGCCCCAATGCCACCGCTTCGTTGGCGGTCAGCCAGGTTTCAGCCGCCACCAGGCGCCGCAGTTCGACCTCGTCGATGTCCGGCGCTTTGGCCTTATAGGCCGCGATAATCGCTTCCATGGTCTGGTCGAGGACGTCGGCGACCTTGCGGAAGTCTTCCGCATCACCGGCGGCGTAAGTCCATGGATTGTGGATCATCAACATCGCGTTGGAAGCGATCACCACCCGGTGCGCACCGCATACGGCAACACTGGCGGCACTGGCGGCGAGCGCATCGATCCGTCCGGTGCAGCGCTCGCCCAGCCGCGACAGCGCGTTGTGCATGGCCAGACCGTCGAACAGATCGCCGCCGATGCTGTTGAACGCGGCCACCACCGGTGACACACCATCATCCATGGCGCGCAGATCCTGCACGAACTGGTTGGCGGTGATGCCCCATGCTCCGATCTCGCCATAAACGAAGACTTCAATCACTCGTTCGGTGGCTTCACCGCTGGCCTGCAAGGCGTACCAGGTCTTATCTTGAACCTCGACGCGTTTGCCGGCGCGGTTGTAAATGCGCGGTCGCGCTTGCTTGCTCATGTTTGCTCCTTGTCGTCGTTGTCTTCGACGGCATCAAGGGTGTTGTAGTTGAGGCCCAATGCTGTGGCGCGCGCCAGATCGGCGGCGTTCTCCAGATCGACCGTTTCTGCGTCGTAGCCGGTGCGCAAGACCATCTCGCTACGCGAGGCAAAGCCGGCTTGCACTTCCATCCGCCGTGCCTGGACGTCCTGAACCGGCTGGATGTAGGCCCAGCCTTGCGGCACCCAGCGGGTACGCAGGTATTGCCGACGTTTCTGCGCGTAGTCGTCCAGCACCAGGACACCCGACAGCACCGCCATGTCCATCCACGCGGCCCGCACTGGGCGGCAAAGTTGATGCACGTACACGCTGAATTGCAGTTGTTCGAGGCGGCGCCGGAACTCGTTGAGCACCACCCGCAGCGCCCGGTCGTTGATACCGCGCATGTCGCCGGTGAGGATCTCGTAAGGCGTACCGCTACCCGCTGCTGCAGCCATCAATTGCTGCCGCATGAAGTCCGGGTAGTTGTTGCCCGCGTCTGGTGGTTTAGAGAATTCAACCTCCTCACCTGCCCCAAGTTCCTGCATGGTGCCGGGTTCGAGCGCGACCATCGGGGTGAAACCGTCTCGATCCAGATTGAGCGGCTGACCGGTTACCGGATCTCGCGGAACTGGCCCCGAGTCCTGCGCCGGACGCTTGATGAACCCGGCAAACAGGTTGGCCACCTCTTGGCGGAACAGCACCGCGTCGTCGTAGTTGTCGAGACTGCGTAGGCGCTTCAGCACTGGCGACAATCGCGGCACACCGCGCAGTTGGCCAGGCTCCACCGGTTCGAAGATGTGCAGCACCTGCGTGGCCGGCACGCGCACCAGTTGGTTGTAACCGGCGTTCAGCGAGGCCGCATCGCGCGGGTGCGACAGGTACATCCAATACGCTACCCGCTTGCCGCCGGGCGTGAACTCGATGCCTGCGCGGATGACGTTGCCGTTCTTGGTGCTCTCGAATTTGTCGTGCGGCACGAACTCCGGCGCCAGAATCTGCAACTGCAGCGGAACCGCCAAGCCTTCGTCCAGACTGCGAGGACGCAAGCGAACAAAGCATTCACCCGATGTTTCCACCGTGCGCGCCACCAGCGCCTGCTGGCCGTAAAAGTCGGTGCGGTCATCCGCATCAGATTCATCAACCCAATCCCCCCACAGCTCCTGCAGTAGTTTGCGCAGAGCATCGTCGTCGGTCGTTGGCCTCGGAGTGATGCCCGTGCCGATCAGGTTGCTGACACGCTTGTCGATGACATTGAAGGCATACGGGTCATTGCGAACCGCTGCCCGAGAACGCGACCGCAGGTTGCGCAGTGCTGGGGTGTTGATGCTGTTGATCCCGTTGTCGGGCGCGTCCCAGCCAGCAGAGCGGCGTCCCTCTCCGGCGCCTTCGTAACTGGCCTTGATGTTGGACGGCAGGACAAATCCGTTTCGGGTCAGCGTCGGAAACTGTCGGGCCATCACACCCCCTTCCCTGCGTGGTACAGCCGGACCACGCGCGAACGTGGCCCGGAGGTGTTGGCCAGCGACGAGCGAATTTCCTCGCGCGCCCTGAGCAGCTCATCGACCGTGCGGTATTCCACGGTACGGTCGGTGTAGCGCACAGTTTTTTCACCGCGAGCAATGGCCGCCTCAACCGCGTCGAGGTGCTTTTTTGTAAAGGACATATCAGCGTCTCTTCAGGTAGCCGCTGGTAGAGCTGCGGCGTTGAGGGGGGGCTGCCGGTCGTGATGGTGTAACCGGTGCAGCGCGTGGTGTTGCGGGTTGGGCTTGGCGTACAGCAGCGGGCGCCGGTGTTGGCTCAGCATCAAGTCGTTCGCCCTGAACTGGCTTGATGCTCAAGGCGTCATCGAACAAGCCGGACTGAGCGAGGGCTTGTCGCACCCTGTCCCAATCGTGTTCCTGGTAACGGTTGATGCCGAGGTAATGCGCCATCGCGAGGCAGTACACCATCAGGTCGAGCGCTTCGTTGCGCTCAGCCTTGCCCTTCACCCATTCGATGCGCTTGTGTCCGCGTACGTAGCGGACGACTTTGCGTTCGGCGACGCACTGGGCGAAAAACTCGTCCGGCAGGTCGTTGGCAAAGTGCAGCGATCCCGGACCGTCCGGGAATGGATAGCGGTTGTAGATCCAGTCTTTGGCGGTGTCGGTACCGACGAACCACAACTCGGCACCGTTGCGTTCGGTCTGGCCCTTCCACGTCACGTCGACCATGGACGGGCGCTGTGCAATCACCGGTCGGCCCGGCTTGCTCGCACCCTTGATGGCGAAGATGTTGCGCCAGCGGCGAACGCGGCAGAACTGGTAGACCTCATCGGTGTGATGACCGCCGGAGTCGACACCGACGGCGAGAATCGCTAGACCCACACCGCAGGGATGCCGGTAACGAGCCTTGAGTTTCTCGTCCAGCACCGCCCAGGTGCGTTCGTCTGCTGGGTCGCCCCAGATGATCTGGTGGTCAACAACCCACCGCTCCATGCCGACGCCAAAGCCCATCACCATCAGTTCTAGACGATTGGCCTGAACGTCGACGGCGCCGGTCAGCATCAGCACACCGGCCGGCATCGTACCGAGGGTGTAGTTCTCCAGTCGCGCCCGAGCGATCAGCACTTCCGCCTTGGTCTGTTCGAGTGCGCTGTCCCATACTTTGGCCAGACGAGTGTTGTAGAACACCTGCATCAGGCTCGTGTCGCCTTGGGCCTGGGCTTTTTTGGCGTCTTCAAACTCCTCGGCAAGGCCGGCCCAATCCATCCAGCCGGTCGGCGAATACAGCGCGTTGAGATGGAAGCCAACAGTTTTGCCGTCGCCACCAGCATGAGCGCGCCACTCGCCTCGGGCGAGCATGTCGCTCTTGTGGTGTTCCTCAATCAGAACGTCGCATTCAGGTGCTGCGCACTCGTAATGCACAGTGCTGAGGTCCTTGCTGTAGTGCAGCCGCTCCCATTCCAGCACCTGCATATGTCTGCAGGTCGGACACGGCACGTAGTAGTGCCGCTGGTCGCTGGACTCGAACAGATCCGCGATTCGCGAGGCGCCCTTGATCGTCGGCGAGCTGGAAAAGTAGATCTTCGCATTGCGGCCAAAGTTGGTCGCTCGCGTCTCTGCCAGCCGGATGGGATCACCCTCCTGGCCGACGTCGTTCTCCCAGCGGTCGACTTCGTCGCCGTAGATGTAGCGGGCCGACAGCTCCGAAAGGTTCGCCGCAGAACCGGCGGTGGTAACGTACAGCGAACCACCCTCGAATTCCTTGGTGTCCATCGTGTTGCGTGCGTCCCGCGAGCGGGTGGCTGCGACCCGCTCGCGCAGAACGGGGGTGGCTTTGATGGTCTTGCTGATCCGCCCGGAAACCCGCTTGGACAGGCCAAGGCTAGGGAGCAGCGCCAGGATGTTTGAAGGCGCCATGTGGATCAGGCCACCCATCCAGTTCAGGGCGATCTGGGTTTTCATCAACTGCGAGGCCACCATGGTGATCACGCGTCTGCAAGGGTGAGCCGGCGACAGGCAGCGCATTGGCTCGCGGGCATAAGGTGTCCGTGAGGTGCGGTACTGGCCGGGCTCAGGGGCACCGGTGTCACGCGGAATTCGCATGTACTCATCGGCCCATTCGTCGATCCAGAGATCGGGGTCTGGGCGCAGTCCACGGAAATAGGCCTCACGGTACACCTCTGCACCGTCAGGAAATTCCGTGTGCATAGGTTTAGTCCGATGTCATGGCGTGCTCAAGATCTGCTGAAGAGAGCCGCTCAGCTTCCTCCAGCGTTCGACGGAAGGTGGCGGTCAGATGTTTTTCGATCAGCCACGGATCGGTCATGGCTGCCAGGTCATGGGACAGTTGCGGTAGCGGACCGAAAAGCTGATCGCGCAGCAAGCGGCCGGCGTTGTAGGCGCCAATTTCGACCGCTTCCTTGGCAACCAGTGAGCCCTGAGCTTTGCCCAGCTCAATCTCGGCCAGCTTGGCCATGTTGTGCTCACGCAAGGCGCGGGCCTTCTGGAAGTCGGGGAGCTTGCCGTCGACGGTGAGCACCTGCGGCGGCGCAGCCGTGGAAGTCGGCTCGGTCTGGGTGGACAGTTGGCTGTAAACGTCACGCTGAATCCGGTCCTGCTGGTGTCGTTCGGCGACGGCGACCTTGCTCGGGTCTGCGGTGTCGCGAATCAGCGCTTCGGTGGCATGTACATCAACCTGTTTACCGTTAGGCGAAAGCACCAAACGGTTGTTGTCTTTCAGCCAGGTGATGTAACTCGGCGACCTGCCGAGCCGGGCCGCGAAGGCACTCTTCGACAGGTAGGTTGGTTCTGTCATGAGCCCTCCTTTTTCAACGTATTTCAATGAATCCTTTCAAGATTTCAATGATTGAAATTTCAGTAAGCTGGGGAGCCTGCGGCTAACAGTTTACCGCGGGTTTCCGACCCCGTACCCTCCGAATAACCCTAGGGTCCCCGGCAGTTTCAGGCTGGCCCGCCACCATTCGGCGGGCCATCGCTCACACCAAGCCGCTTCGCAGCCCAGCGTTCGTACAACCCGATGGCAACATCCGCGCCGGCCATCGCCGTCAAACAACCCAAGGCGCCCGCCGTCCAGAGCGACATGCCGGCAGCGATCATCAACATCATCGCCGACACCCCGCAGACAATGCAGGCACCCGACCGAAGCGCAAGCCGGCGCAACAATGCCCAGCCCCGCGCCCCATCCTTGTCCGCCCGCCACATCTCACCCGACACCCCGCCGACCAGCGCCAGGACAACCACTAACCAGATCGGCATCTCTGCCAGTGCTTGTTGCTCGTTTGTCATCGCCTACCCCATGAACGCAAAAACCCGGCGCAATGGCCGGGTTTAGTGGTGTGGTGCCTGCCGCTCTCTGCGGTCGCACCTATCGAAGATGACTACTTTTTACAGGTCGATTCCGGTGGCAGCAACCCTGTTTTAATGCCACCCGGTGAATAAGTGGGTAACACCGGGGGAATGCCTAGCGAATGTCGGCGAATACACCCCCACGGCATTCTGTTGTTGTGGCGGTGTCCCATACGTCCCACTGTTCAGAATCGAAGTAGGACACCTGAGAGCGCCTAAATTCCGGGCTTCGCCCCACTGTCCTACTTATCTTTCTTCTTTCTCGTGTAAAGGAAGAAATTTAAAGAACACGCGTTCGCGCGTAAGCGCGTACTGCTCGCCCGCTACGCTCACATGGGCGGGAGGCACTCGCAGGCGGGACGGTGGGACAGCCCAACAACGACAAGGCCCGCACCTGTCCCACTGCATCGAAACGCAGCGGGACAAGACGGGCCAGTGGGACAACAACAGCGGGAGCAATGCCTGGGGTCACGCAGCCATCCCCATCATCACGCCGAAAATTTGCAAATGCGCATCATGCAAGCGCTGGTAATACGTGTCGCGGCCACAACCGCAATGGGCGTACCGCAAGCGCATATCAACGTCGAGCGTGCAGTAATGCTCCCGAACCACCGTCACCAGCCCGGGCGCGAGATGCTTGGTCACGATCAGCTCAATATCCAGCGAACTCTCCAGCGGCGCACGAAAGGCACGCCGCCCCCGGATCAGTTGCCCGTTGCTCTCCATCATCATGGCAACCATATTTCCCCCAGCTAGCCCTCCTTTTGAATGTTCCGAGTGCAGCTCCTGCGCCCACAACCGAAGCAGCGAATCGATCTCCTTAATCATCGAAGCAAGGCTCCTCAAACGTTTCGCGCTGCAACGCCGAAGCACCGCCCCACCCTGCCGGCTTCTTGTAAGCCCAAGGCCGCTGCCCACTCTTCACCAATGCAGGCAACCGCACCCGCCGCCAACCCAACCGATGCATGATCGCGCCGACGCGCATCTGCTCAGGTTTGCCCCAATGCCCAAAGTCCAACTTAAGCGCATTGGCCAGCACCTCGCTCCCGGTGGTGGTCTCACCTATCTGCGACTCTTCCAGCCAGGTCAAAATCGGTCCTTCCCATTCATCCACAACGAAGCGCTCGTCCTGCTCTTCGCCGAACATTGCAGCCTCATCGAGCGTCACCCACCAGAGATCGCCCGCGTCGTAGCAGAACACCGCCTCGGCCCACAGCTGATCGCGCATCGAACGCAACAGATCCAGATCCACCTTGGTACACGCCACCGGCCAGTAACGCCGGTTGCCGGTGGCGTCCTTCAGATACTCGTCTTGGTTGGTCGTACCCACGAAAACACACTGACGTGGCACGTCCATCGTTCTGCGGCCGTAGCTCTCGCGGTAAGTGTCGGTGGACGCCGAAAAGAACTGCTTGGCCTTCGTACTCTCGGCCTTGTTAAAGCTGTCCAGCTCCCCCAGCTCGACGATCCACTTGCCCCTGATCGCCTGAAAGCCGTCCTTGTCGCCCAGCGCAAACGGCGTGTCCATAAACCACTCGCCGCCGAGGATGCTCATCGCCGTCGACTTACCGGCGCCCTGTGCACCTTCCAGAATCATCACCGAGTCAGCCTTGCAACCCGGCTTCATCACACGCGCCACGGCCGACAACATCCAACGCTTGCCGACTTTTGAGGAGTAATCCGTGGCCTTAACGCCCATGACCTCCGTCAGCCAGCTTTCAAGACGCGGCACCCGATCCCACTCAAGCTTGCGCAGGTACTGCCGCACTGGATGAAACGCATGGTCATGCGCAACAACGCTCACCGCCTCGATCACATGCGATGCCTTGACCCGCAAGTTGTACTGCTGCGCGAGCCACTTCATCACCCGCACATCATCAATGTCCGCCCAATCGCCCGTGCCGCCGCCATAAGGCGCCGAACGCAGCTTCACGATCTTCGAACTGAAGGCGCTGTAGCTGACAACACCAGCCCAACGCTCATCATTGGCCAGAATCAGCTCAACGTTCTGCATGTGCGCAATCAACGCACCGCTTTCACTACGGGCCAGCATATCTTTCCAGCCGCCCGCAGCCGGCGGCTTGACCACCGCCAACACCTGCCGGCGCACCGCCTCCAAACCTTCCGCGATATGCAGATCGTTGAAGTCGGTCCACTTACCTTCCCTCTCACCGGAGAAGATCGGCGCGACCACCTGACCACCGACGATCAATGCCGCGTTATTGGCCTTCTCTTCACCGGGGTTCCAGGCATCGCCGTTGGGTTTCGTGGTCTTCCAATCATCGTCGCGACAGATGATCAGCGGACAACCGGCAAACCGCTCGCGCATGGCCTTACACACCACCAGCAAATTACCGGCATCAAAAGCTATGGCCACTGTCAGTGATGTGGCCATATGCAGACTTGCGCCGGTCGCGTACCCCTCACACACCAGCACCGGCTCACCGGGATCCGGATGCGGCCCGATCAAGTGAAAGGCGCCCTCTTTCGACATGCCATAAGGCCAATAAGACTTGTCCCGCCCGGTGTCTTCTTGCTTGGTCGGGAACACCACCTGCAGGCCGACAATCTCGTCGCGCACATTGCTCATCGGGATCAGAAACGCACCGGTACGCGGCGCATAACGAACGCCGATACCGACAATCTGCTTACGATCCAGATAATCGCTACGGCCCTTCTCCGGCATGCGCTTGAACATCCCCGCCGCCCGCTTCGCTGCACGACGTGCCGCGTTGGCCGAGATCTCAGCAGCCCGACGTTTCGCCTCTTCCTGCCGAGCGCGCATAACCTCGCGCTCTTCCGGAGACATCCGCCCGGCCTTCACCTTGATCTTCTGCGACTCGCCCGTCCGCCAGTCACCGAATGCACCAAAGATCAGAGTCTCGCCCTTCTCCGTGTGCTGTTCGTGAACGACATACCAGCCGTTCTTTTCCTTACCCTTGTCCTGCGACGTCTTGCACCGTGTGAGCTTGCCAAACACCAGCGGCTGCGCAGGCTCCAGCCCGTAATCCGCGAATTGTCCCAACACTTCATCAAGCATGGCGCGCGCCCCTTACTTCTTCGAGTGCAAGACACTCCACACATTGCGTACAACCGGGCTGAGCCAAACGACGCGCCTCCGGAATCGGCTCATCGCACACTTCGCAATACAGAAACGAATGAGCCGCCAAAGCAGGCTTGGCGGCAAGAAGACGGGCAGCCAACGCCTGATCAATACGCTCCTGCACCAGGTCATTAGCGAAATCCGCGATGTCAGCCATGATCAGCACCTCGCGTTGTCTGGTTGACGTACGAAGCGCGGTTGAGCAATCCCAGCAGCCCTTGAATCCCACGAAACACCTGCAGGCGAATCGCGGCAAGTTCCTCATCAGAAACCACCCCATCACCAATGCTTTTCGCCCACGTATCCGCCAGATCCGCGACCTGCCTGAAATACTTGGCAATCCCGGTAGTCAACGTCTCCGGCATGTCATTGGTGTACGCATCAGCCAGTTCCTGCCAAGTCGTATCACCGACCAATGCATGCACCGCATCCAGAATGCGACGATCCTTGGTCAGCTCCAGAATCTCGCCGAACTCTTGAATGTTCACCGTATGGCTGGGGTGGGTTGGGGAAAGCTTGTGCTGCAGCGTGGTCGCATTCCGGCCGGTGGTGGCGGCGATGGCAGCGGCGCCGCCGGGATAGTCCCGGGCAGCATGGTAAAGCGCGAGATCGAGCGGCAAAACTTCCCGCTGCGCCCGCTCAACAGAACTCAGAGCGATTCGGCTCATGGCATTAATCCTTGTAAGTTGCCAGTGCCGCGCGACATGCAGTGGTGATACATTTGCCGCGTGGCTTGAAAGGGCCCAAACGCCGGCTAGATCTTAGGGATCGATACCGGCACCGTGCCGGGGCGAGCAATCCGTTGCTCACCCCTGGCGCAACAGCTGCCCAATCTGTGGTGGAAAAGGCAGCAACACCAAGGCTTCCGAGCCTTGGAAAAGCGCGATAAAGAAAGGTGGTTGCATGTGGTGTGCCCGCCTCTCTTTATCGCGACCCGACAGCGCTGTGGTGGTGCGTGCCGGGAGGAACTAGGCGGCCTATTGGTCGCCTTTTTTCTAAGCTACGTTCTTAAAATCGATCTTTGGCGGAAAGACATCATCAAGCGTGCATTTGATTCCGAGCTGATTCAACGCGGCTGTAATTGCACGAGACTCGGCGAGTCCCGCTATGCGTCGTCCAGACTCATAATTACTGATCCGCGTCTGCGTCCAACCCAAAATCAAAACTAGATCTCGCTGCTTGATACCCGCTTTCTCTCGATAATCAGCAATCCTGTTCATAAATACCTCCTGCAACAGGAGCGCAGAATAAACACGATTCGTGATTTTTACAACACGCAAAGTGCGATAAATTTATTTCAATGCGTGGTAAAAAAGGCAAATGAACACACTAGGCTCTCGCATCAAAACACTCAGAAAAGCCAAAGGCATGAGCCAGAAAGATCTGGCTCATGCTTGTGGCTGGGAATCACAATCTCGCATCGGCAACTATGAGAAGGATCAACGCCAGCCGAACCTTCAAGATCTAGGGAAGATTGCCACCGCCTTGAAAACTCCGCTGACAGAGCTGGTTAAAGACGTCGAAGGGCCAGTACCTCACTTAACTGGTGATGCAATGGGGAACATTTTCGACATCAGATTTCCTCCTCGACTCAAGAGCAGTCAGAGTGAAGCGTTAACGTCAGCAGGACGAGCAAAAACAGGGAGCGTTCCGGTGGTTGGAACAGCACAGCTAGGTAATGAAGGATATTTTGAAGCGCTTGATTTTCCTCCAGGCCATGGCGATGGATATTTGAGCATTCACAGCGATGATCCAGATGCATATGGCTTAAAGGTTACCGGCGATAGCATGCTTCCCAGGATCAAAAATGGCGAATATGTGCTTATCGAGCCTAACAAGAATTACTTCAGCGGCGACGAGGTAGTGGTAAGGACTGTAGAAGGCCGTACGATGATTAAGGAATTCATTTACCTGAGAGATGGGATGTATCGCTTGGATAGCGTGAACGCCGAACACCCGCCAATCCATATCGCCGCTAGCGATGTAATTGAGATCCACTTGGTGGGTGGAATTCTCAAGTCTTCACGTTTTTTGCACGCCACGTGACAAAATAATCACATTTCGTGTTGACCTAAAAAACACACTGCGTGATATTTGCCTCACTCTTCCACCACAGAGCGAGGCAAGACCATGCACACCACAGCAACCCTGCACGTCCATCCGGCCGCTGCTGACCCCTTCCGAATCTTCGAGATCCGTCGATTAGCCCGCGAGTGCGGCTGTGCGTTTGTCACCACCAAACCGAAGCTGAAAGCACGCACCACCCCCACCCCATTCGACCCGAACGGCGGAGGGCACGCAGCATGATCAAGTTCAAAATCGACAATCGCACCCTGCAGTTGCTCAATGCCCAGGTCAACCTGACCGAGACCTTCAGCCATGTACTCCGGACATCGCCTAGGCGCGAGTGTCTGGCGTTCCGCCTAAAGGTTGAACGTGGCACCACGGAAAGCACTTTCGTCGTTGAGCTGGGCAGCGAACGCCACACCCTGACACTTCAGAACGACAAGAAGATGCACCTTAAGCTGGCCGACTTCATTGAAGAGATCGCCAATGGCCCGTTCGACGCGAGTAATACAAGCGACCTCGTGCCTCGCCCACACGCCAGCCGCGTATATGCCCGCTTTGAAGTCGAGGATAAGCAGCGAGTATTCGAGCTGGTACGCACTGGTGGCGTGCTCAGCCTAGATATGGGCTTCGACCTTCCCTTGCACGTGGCGCTACATCGCACTCAAACGCGCACAGGAGTCACAGCCATCCTGTGCATCGGCACCAAAAGCCCACGCACCCGCTGTTTCACCGTGTACGGCAATGACGTCGAGATTTACGGCAAAGTCAGCGAATCCATCAACCACCTCGCTGCAGCGGCAACCCCCGCCGCGCACGCGGCATGAGGGCAGAGCCATGGAACGCACCCTTGCCCAAGCCGCAACCCAACTCGGCCTGACCCGCCCCAAGCTCATCGCACGCATGCGGGAAAAAGGTCTGCTCAACGAGCGGAACCTGCCGGCCTATCCCAACCGTGATCGCGACTACCTGCGCATCAAGGATGGCCAGTGGTACCACGACCAGCTCGGCATGCAGTACAGCCAGTCGACCCGGGTGAAACCACCCGGCATCCGCTGGCTAGCCGAACAGTTGGGCATCGTCCTAGCTGCCATACCGGCAGACAACCGTGACGTGGCCTAGGGAATACGCCCGCCAGATCATCGCCATGCGGACACGAGAGGAGCGCAACGCCGCGCTCCTCGAAGTGCCCGAACATCTGCGCGAGCTGACCAAACGCCACTGCCTGAACGCCTGGAATCATCCGGCCAGAAACCAACGCAAGGAGGCCCAACAAAGCCATGAGTAGCACAGCACAAAACCCGCTCCGCCTGCACCCGGCGCCGGAGTCAGCCACCGTCGAACTGCTTTACCGCATCTTCGGCGACGTCCTGATCCCGCTCGACAAAGTGCGCGAGCAGTATTTCCGCAACCTCAACGAGCAATCGTTCGTGGCCGAGATCAGCAGCGGCCGCATCCAGCTTCCCATCACCACGCTGGACACCAGCCGCAAGGCACCGAAGTACGCCCACATCCGCCACGTCGCCTCACTGATCGACATCCGCGCCTACAAGGCCGACGAAGACATGCAGCGACAGCAGGACGACACCAACGAGTAGCACCCACAAAACCGAAGGGCTGCCACCACCAGCCAATGACATCACCAGGAGCACACCACATGACCGCAATTCAGATCTGCGCACTCATCGCCCTAATCGCCCTCGCCGCCCTCCTTGTCTGGGCGGGCTACAGAATGGGTTACAGCGACGGCAAATCAACTGGCATGGAGGAAGGGCAAGAGATCCAGCATGCCGCAAGCGCCAAGAACATTCGCGAATTGAGGGCGTCCCTCCACTTCATCACGGCCGACCGTACCCGCTTGGTGGACTACAGCAAACGTCTGGAGGGAGCGCTGGCGCTCGGTGGCCCTGAACACCTGGCACTGCTGGAAATCGCCGAAAAACTCCGGATTGCAGCAGAAACATTCAGTGCCTTCCGCACAGGTAAAAAGCTGGAGCGCGACACCCGCGTACTACGTGATAAGGCACTCGACATGGCTCAGCAATTGGCTCCTTTCAATGCAGGAGACGCAGCATGACCGAGAACCTTACTCAACCCGGCAACCCCCGCTACACGGCACACGCTTTACCAGCGGCTGACGAACCAACGCGCAACCAAACCTCAGAGGAAAGCGGCATGCAAAAGGACCGGCACAGCACCCATTCCACGACCGCTTTGCTCTGCAAAGAAACCAGCGTCGCCACACTAGAAACAAACAGTCTCTGCTGCGAAGCAGCAGGCATTATTGCCTCTCCTAGCAGCACCACCGAGACGCTTATACCCCACGAAAAGCTGCGCGAGGCAGCCACACCCAATGCAACGCTAATCGCTCAGAATCGCCCGCCCGCGCAGCCTGTTTTGGGGTATACGCACCCTGACAGCAACTCCGAAAGCCCAGGACAAGCAGCCGTTGATGAGATCCAGATCGACGAGCGCATTGAGTTCGAGAAAGAGTTCCCAGTGCCCGAAGGCCTGCAGTACCGCGCCCAGCGGGGCACGTACATCACCACACCAGGCGCGAAGACATCCGACTCGTTTGCACGTGAGCATTACGCGTACAGGTCCGGCTTCGCAGCATGGATGCGCAGAGGATGGACGCACGTCGGGCATGTGCAACGCTTGGAACAAGCCAACGCTGGCCCGCGGGATCAACTCGACTCCACAGCTCAACATCGTCAGCCACGGGGCCACTTCCCTCTGGAGGAAGCATGAACAGCAGTACCCAGCTCCAAATGGCGAGCGAGACGCTATCGGATGATGAGCTGGCAACCATCACCGGGTACAAGACTCCCTCCTTCCAGCGTCAGTGGCTGACCCGTAACGCGTGGGAATACGTACTCACCGGCGCCCAGCGCCCCGTTGTGGGCCGAGTTTACGCCCGCTTAAAGCTTGCCGGGGTAAAGCCGTCAGCATCCAATGCTGTCGCCGAAACCTGGTCCCTTGATCTATCCCGCGTGAGCTAACAATGCGCCAAAAGAAACGAGCAAACCGAGACCTGCCACCAAGGATGATCCGCCGCACCCGAAAAAGGAAGAACGGCCAGATCTGGGTGGGCTACTACTACAACGGCAGAGATGCCGACGGCAATCGTATCGAGATCCCATTGGGCGGGGATCTCGATGATGCCAAGATCGAATGGGCGAGGCTCGACCGCAAAGCTGTACCCAAACCGGCACATCTAATGGGTCGGCTGTTCGACGACTATGAGTCGAAGGTGATCCCAACACTCAAGCCTGGCACTCAAAGCGATTACCAAAAGGGGCTTAAGCAACTCCGGAACGCATTTGAATCGGCACCAATTGAGGCAGTATCACCACAAGTGATAGCTCAGTATCGTGACGCACGCACGGCAAAGGTACGAGCAAACCGGGAGATCGCCCTGCTCTCTACCATGTTCACCTTCGCCCGCGAATGGGGCCTGACGGACAAGGCCAACCCGTGCTTTGGCCTTCGCCGGAACAAAGAGACGCCTCGGGACTTCTACGCCGGCGATATCATCTGGAATGCGGTGTACGAACAAGCCGGGCAAGATCTCAGGGATGCCATGGACCTGGCATATTTGACCGGACAACGCCCGGCCGACGTGCTCAAGGCATCCACCACCGATCTCAATCATGGCTTCCTGATGGTTGGCCAAGGCAAGACAGACAAGCGCTTGCGAATCCGTCTTTACGACGGCGACAAAGAGACCGACCTTTGCGTCTTGATCAATAGCCTACTTGATCGGCGAGCCCAAGCCGGCACTCGAACCTCTATCCTGATCACGAACCAGGCAGGCCTACGCATGAGCTATAACATGTTGCGCAACCGCTGGGACGAAGCCCGGGACAAGGCTGCAACTAAAGCGGCAACCGACGGCGACACCGAGCTGGCCACTACCATCCTTCAATTCCAGTTCAGGGACATACGACCGAAAGCAGCCAGCGAGATTGAAGACATCGTTGATGCCAGCCGGCTACTTGGACACTCTACACAGGAAATGACAAAAAAAGTCTACCGGCGCGTTGGAGAGGTAGTGAAACCAACTAAATAACATCCAAACTAAATGGCCGCCTAGGTTGATAGACGGCCATTTAAAAATTATTAAAAATTACAACTGAATATAAATTGCGATTGGATTAACGACTATTTCATTATCCTTGCGCCCATGAAAATTATCTTCTAATGCTTTCAGTGCAACAGAGCAGTTGTACAATGCATCTTTAAGCTGCTCACTCTCTTTTTTAGGAATTGCGTCACCATCGGGATCCACATTAGCGTCCATGCCAGAGTCACCGCACTGAGTAACAATACCCAGCATTACAAATTCAATTTCTGTAACCCGGGAGTAACTCCGAATCAGAGCCGCCTCGTCAATCTTAAGACAAGACCTATTCAAGTCCGCAGACGCAATGAAGCCACCAATATTCATCCGAACATTGAGACTGTTCTTGAAGTTAAATTCAAGCAATTCAGAAAGATGCTTATGATAAAATTTATCGATAGCTGAATATTCTGTCACTTTAGCAGGATCGCTTAAATCCTTAAGACTATTAATCAACTTGGCTAGCTCAGCCTTGTTAGCCCCCCCCGGAGAGGCCTTGAGTTCATCTATACGTGATGCCAATTCTCCACGAAGCTCATTGGTTCCAATTACACCTAAGGAGCGCATATTTTGCTCCATATACTTTAAGCTTTCGACAACGTCACGAGCATCTGTAAATACGCACTTCGAGGTAAATTGAACCAGCTTACCATTACTAACTTTTTTTCTAACGTCGTCGTAACTAGACTCTCGATCTTCTGCACCAATTACGACGAGTTTTTGCTCATCAAGTAATCGATCTTCAAACAGGGTAAAGGCATAATCATGGAGAAACTTCTTCTCGTAACTTGAAGAAGCGGTTTCAATAATCTCACCCATTTTCCTGCCACTAGCTAATTGACCATTCTGCTGAGTGGAATCCGTCTCACTAGAAGAATTTTTATTTAAGATATAATCTGTAACACCCTGCATCAATTGCGATGACAAGGAGTACATCTTATATTCATCTAGATACACGAAGCTTTTCACGCTTTGACTTCCTTTTCTCGAATTCATCGACATATTTATTTCGGGTATTAATTGCAGACCACAGTGCTACACCGAAACCCGCAACTGCAATTATCGTACCAATAACGGCAATCAATTCGTTCATCCTGCTACCCTCTAGATTGAGCGGCTACTGTCAATCTATCATATACAGCCAGACAAAGCAAAAATGAGACACCAGCAAGTATCATGGATACATACAACAGCATCTTTGTATCGATACCTTTATCGTATTCAGAGATCAATAACAACACATATAGAACAGCATAGACCAACATATAAAGTGCGGACACACCTATGATGACCTGACGCCAATCCGCATCCTCAGGATTGTTATATTTAATTTCGTTAAACAATGAAACCTGCAGCACCAAACCCAAAGCAATGAAATCCGAGGAGCTAACCAGAGACACACGCCCTTCAAGATCGAATCCTCCGACTAGCAGCCTTATGAAAATCGGGATCATCCCGAATAACACCGTGAATACCAGCCATCTCCATTTTAGCCCGCTCAATACACACTCCCTTTTTCACAATTCAGAACAACCTTCGGTAGTCGGCGCTTCCCATCACTAGCCACTTTACACAAAGGCCGGAATCAATGTCACGACAGGCTAACATACCCCCCCAAGGAGCTTCAGCTTCCCATCGGCAGTTACGCAGCAATAAATGAGCTAAACGCCAAGCCTCAAGCAATTAACTATAGGGCCACGCCTGGCTGCGTTATTTGGCCATGCTTGCGGAACACATGCAAAAAGCTGCGGAACACCTCCACTTTTTTACAGACAATAAAAAACCCCGTAGATCATTGATCTACGGGGTTTTTAATAGTGGAGGCCGAGGTCGGAATCGAACCGGCGTAGGTGGATTTGCAATCCACTGCATAACCATTTTGCTACTCGGCCTCAAAGCATTTGCTGTCAGTAGCGAACAACAAACACGTACAAATTGGAGCGGGAAACGAGACTCGAACTCGCGACCCCGACCTTGGCAAGGTCGTGCTCTACCAACTGAGCTATTCCCGCTTGGTGATGCGCATTCTATAGAATTAAGAAGCTTCGTCAACCCCTTGATTCAAAAAAGTTTTATTTCTTTTCAACATCCGTCTTCAGGTGCGGCCAGGCGGCACGAAGGTATTGAATCATCGACCACAGCGTCAAGCCTGCGGACACCAACAGCAAGACGTAACCCAGAATGACCCAGAAGCTGAAGTCCTTGGGATTGGCCAGCAGGATCACCAACGCGAGCATTTGCGCGGCGGTTTTCCATTTGCCCAGGTTCGAAACTGCGACATGAGCGCGAGCACCGAGTTCGGCCATCCACTCACGCAGAGCAGAAACGACAATCTCGCGACCAATGATCACGGCGGCGGGCAGCGTGAGCCACAGATTGCCATGTTCTTGCACCAACAGCACCAGAGCCACCGCGACCATGAGTTTGTCAGCAACCGGATCCAGGAACGCTCCGAACGGAGTGCTTTGTTCCAGGCGGCGGGCCAGGTAACCATCCAGCCAGTCCGTCGCTGCCGCGAAGGCAAACACCGAGGCGGAGGCCATGTAACTCCATTCGTAAGGCAAATAAAACAGCAAAATAAAGATCGGGATAAGCAGGACGCGTAAAACGGTAATCAGATTAGGGATATTCATCGGCACAACTGGCTACGAGGTGAAGGGGCATTCTACTCGCTATGCAGGTTTGCATAAATCGACTCTGCGAGCTTTTTACTGATCCCCGGGGCTTTGGCGATCTCTTCGATGCTTGCACGAGACAGCTCCTGCAATCCACCAAAATGTTTCAATAAGTCGCGACGCCGGGTCGGTCCTACGCCGGCAACGCCTTCCAGGGTTGACGTACGGCGGGTTTTGCCGCGGCGAGCTCGGTGTCCGGTAATTGCGAAACGGTGGGCCTCATCGCGGATCTGCTGAATCAGGTGCAGCGCCGGCGAGTCGCCGCGTAGAGTGAACTCGTGCGCGGCATCATTCAGATACAACGTTTCGAAACCAGCCTTGCGAGTTGCGCCTTTGGCAACACCGAGCAAAATCAGGTCCGGCACGGCCAACTCGTTGAGGACGTCACGGGCCATCGATAACTGGCCTTTACCACCGTCGACCAACAAGATGTCCGGCAGCTTGCCCTCGCCATCCTTGAGTTTGCTGAAGCGTCGCGTCAAGGCCTGGTGCATGGCGGCATAGTCGTCACCCGCCGTGACGCCTTCAATGTTGTAGCGGCGGTAATCCGATTTGATCGCGCCTTCCGGGCCAAAGACCACACAGGAGGCGACCGTTGCCTCACCGCTGGAATGACTGATGTCATAGCACTCCAGGCGCTGCGGAGGCTCATCGAGGTTCAACACTTGCGCCAGCGCTTCAAAACGCGCTGCCGTATGTTGACGATTGGCCAGACGCGCGCCCAACGCCTGCTCTGCGTTGGTAACGGCCAGTTGCTGCCAGCGCGCTCGGGTGCCACGCACCCTGTGGCTGATGGCCAATTCGCGGCCACGCAATCCATGAATCGCCTCGATCAGCGTCGGAAAATCGTCGTGCACCACGTTCACGATCAGCTCGCTCGGCAAATCGCGCTCCGGGCTACTGATGAAGTATTGCCCGAGAAACGCTGCCATCACTTCAGAAACGTCCTCTTCGATCCCCACTTGCGGGAAGAAATTCTTGCTGCCTAACACGCGTCCGCCACGGACACTGATCAAATGCACGCAAGCGCCGCCCGGGTTGACGAAGGCGGCGATGACATCGATATCGCCCGTACCGCCTTCCATGCTCTGCTGATCCTGAACCCGACGCAGCAAAGCGATCTGATCACGCAACTCGGCAGCACGCTCGAATTCAAGATTGATCGCAGCCTCCTCCATCGCCGCAGACAGCTCATTGGTCAGCGCATGACTGCGCCCTTCGAGAAACATTACCGAGTGACGCACGTCCTGAGCATAGACATCAGGCTCAACCAGCCCGACACACGGCGCCTTGCAGCGCTTGATCTGATATTGCAGACACGGCCGGGTGCGGTTCTTGTAGTAGCTGTCTTCACATTGACGAACAAAAAACGTCTTTTGCAGCAAGCTCAGACTTTCGCGTATTGCACCGGCACTCGGATAAGGACCGAAATACTTGCCCTTGGCCTTTTTCGCCCCGCGATGGATGCTCAGACGCGGGAACTGTCCGTCAGACAGAAAGACATAAGGATAGGATTTGTCGTCGCGCAACAGGATGTTGTACGGCGGCCGCCACTCCTTGATCAGGGTCTGCTCAAGCAACAGCGCTTCAGTTTCGTTGGCGGTGATGGTCGTTTCGACCTGAGCAATACGCCCGACCAGCGCAGCCGTTTTTGGCGCCAGACCCGTTTTGCGAAAGTAGCTCGCCAGACGTTTCTTGAGGTTCTTGGCCTTGCCTACGTAGAGCAGACGCGCATCGCTGTCGAACATGCGATAGACGCCCGGGCGCCCACTGACGGTCGACAGGAAGGCGCCGGAATCGAATGTTTCAGTCATGGTCAGAGGCTGGCATCGACCATGCCGTGACGAACCGCCAACAGCGTCAACTCGACATCGCTGCTGATCGAAAGCTTCTCGAAAATGCGATAGCGATAGGTGTTCACGGTTTTCGGCGACAGACACAATTTGTCGGAAATGATCTGTACTTTCTGACAGCCAACAATCATCAACGCAATCTGAATCTCGCGCTCGGACAAGGCGTCGAAAGGCGAATCATTGGACGGCTGAAAGGATTTGATCGCCAATTGCTGTGCAATTTGCGGGCTGATATAGCGCTGGCCGGCAAAAACCAGGCGAATGGCCTGCACCATTTCCGGCAGCCCCGCGCCCTTGGTCAGATAACCCGCAGCGCCGGCCTGCAGCAATCGTGTAGGAAAAGGATCCTCTTCACACACCGTAACCGCGACCACCTTGATGTCAGGATGACTGCGCAGCAGTTTGCGCGTGGCTTCGAGGCCGCCGATGCCAGGCATCTTGACGTCCATCAGAACCACATCGGGCTTCAACTCTCGGGCCTTGATCAGGGATTCTTCCCCGGACTCGGCTTGGCCAACCACCTGCAGACCATCAATATCGGCCAGCATTCGTGTAATGCCTGTACGAACGAGATCATGGTCATCGACCACTAGCACCCTAATCAAGCAGACACCTCGCGATATGGTCTTATTGGGATGCCGGACACCTTAGCAAAAAGTGTCCGACAGACCTAGCGGCAAGCATCATTAAAAAAGTTTCAATTCATCATAGAAGGCTTGCCGGCCGTGGGTTTCAGAGCACAGGTGTACTGATATCCAACTGCATGCGCAGAAAACACTCGTCTTCGCCTTGTACTCGCAGTCCTTTTCTCTGATACAAATTTTTCGCTGGATTATTTTCAAACACCGTCAGGCGCAAAGCCGGACGCTTTTCTTGACGGGCCATGCCAATAACCTGATCAATTGCCCAGGAACCCGCGCCCCTCCCCTGAAAGGCTTCAGCAATTTGCAATTCGCGAATATACAGGGCCCGCGCATCCCGGCTGAGGCTGAAAAATCCTGCAGGTGTATCAGCCACTAATATCAGCCAGTTCTCGCGCCCCGACCAGGCCGCGTCAAACGCTTCGTCCTGCCACAACAGGTCATGGTGAATGTAATAGCGCAGCATGTTCTGACAAGTGAGATTTCGCGAAAACGCCAGGTTCTCTGAAGTCGCACGCCTGAGCTGGAATGTCATTGAGCCTCCGAAATGGCAACGACCTGACCCCGCCATTCACCTGCATCGCGACGGGCAACCACCAGAAGATCACCCGCCCCCGGCGCCGAAACAATCAGCGAACCCTCCTCGGACCAGATCGCGCTTCGCCCTGCTGACTGCCATCCGCCGGTGAGGCCGCCGTGGTTGGCCATCAACACAGCCATCTTGTGTTGCCTGGCATAACCCGCAAGCAGCGCGGTGTCTGCTACATAACCTTTCTCACTGATCAAGACACCCGCAGCGTAAAGATTCGCGCCTCGATCAGCGGCCGCTGCGGCATGACTGGCATGAGAGAAGTCGGCGCAGACCGCCAGCGCAACCGTATCCTTGCCAATGCTCAAGGCCGGCCCTCCGTGGCCGGGAACGAAGACAATCTCCTCACCCGAGTGCAGATGTTGTTTGCTGTACACCTCAAGCGAGCCATCGGCACCCAGGACCAGCGCACCGATCAATACCGCCGAACGCCCTTCCAGCCGTATTGGCATACCGACGACAGTCGTGATGCCGAGCTTTCGGGCCAAATACCGTAACGGCTCGAGCACAGAGCCTTGCGGGTCAATGGCCAACGCAGCCGCTTTTTCCCCTTCATAGCCGGTCAGCGATAATTCAGGGCACACCAGCAATTCGACGCCCTGCTGCGCCGCGGCCTCGATAAAACGCCTGTGACGGGCAATGTTTGCGCCAAGATCCCCCTTTATCGACGTTATCTGGGCGGCAGCAATGGTGAGTGTCGACATGGTTCGTCATTCTTCCTTGGTCATCAGGCGAAACGCGGAGTGTGTCACAACCCTTGCAGCACTCAAGCGATAGGCGTTTTGTGAGTGATGCGATAGCATTTTCTGATTGATATGGCGTATCGGCCTCTAGTAAGCTCGGCGCATTCATCGGAGACAAACCATGTTCAACGCCCTCTTACAGCTTCGTACCGCCAGCGCCCTGCGCTCGGTTGTGGCTGCCCAGGCGAAAGACGTTTGCGCTTCGGTCAGCTTTTATTTTGGGTATTGGTTTAGCCACTGGCGCGCCTGATACCCACCGGCGCCCATGAAAACGGGTCGCCTACCAGAGATTTCTCAACCCCCGGTCGGCTCCCCGACCGGGGGTTTTGTTTTTTCAGGCCCAAACTTTTTCAGCAACGCACCAGACACTTTGAGGATTCACGAAATGAACTACGCCACTTATTACCGTTACGACAGCTTTAGCGCCTGGCGATTTACCAGCCTCCGCTCGGGACAGCCTGCCGCCTCCGATCGGTCACCAACAGGTGGCAAACACGCACACGTAGCCAATCCGGCCAATTGTCGAACACCCCAGTAGGGCCGAGCGAGCGGGAAGAACCGCCGCCAGCCCAGGAAGAACACATATGAACTCGTCCGTTTCTGCTCTGCCACTGTCACTCGATTCTGCCAACGAAGCGCTGACGCTGCGCCTGCCCAGTTCGTTGCAACTCAAACAGCAATTGCCCCTGAGCAATGCCTTGAGCCGACAGGTCGCCGCCCACCGCCAGGCGGTTCGCGCGATCCTCAATGGTAAAGACCAGCGCCTGTTGGTCATCGTAGGCCCCTGCTCTATCCACGACCCTGAGTCCGCCATTGAATATGCGGGCAAACTCGCCCGACTGGCTGAAGATGTCAGCGACGAGATGCTGCTGGTGATGCGTGCGTACGTCGAGAAGCCGCGCACTACTGTCGGCTGGAAAGGCCTGGCTTACGATCCGCACCTGGATGGCAGTGACGACATGGCCGGCGGCCTGACGATGTCCCGCACACTGATGCTGGAAATGATCAGCCTCGGCTTGCCCGTAGCGACCGAACTGTTACAGCCCATGGCGGCAGGATACTTCGACGACCTGCTCGGTTGGGTTGCCATTGGCGCACGAACGACGGAATCACAAATCCATCGCGAGATGGCCAGCGGCTTGAGCATGCCGGTAGGCTTCAAGAATGGCACCGACGGTGGCGCAGCCGTTGCTGTGGATGCCATGCGCTCGGCAGCCCATCCACATCGCCACTTTGGGGTCGACAGCCAGGGGCATCCGGCGATTATTCAGACGCCCGGCAACCCGGATACCCATTTGGTGTTACGCGGTGGCCATCAGGGGCCTAACTACGATCGCGATAGCGTGGCAAGCATTCACGCCGACCTGAAACGTTTGAATATTCCGAGCCGGATCATGATCGATTGCAGTCACGCCAACAGTGGCAAGGATCCGCTGCGTCAACCAGCCGTCTTCAACGAAGTACTTGAACAACGCTTGCACGGCGATCGCTCCCTGATCGGTATGATGCTGGAGTCTCATCTGTTCGAAGGCTGTCAGCCGCTGAGTGGATCGCTGCGCTACGGCGTTTCGATCACCGATGGCTGCCTCGGTTTCAGCGCCACGGAACGATTGCTGCTTGATGCCGCTCGGCGTCTTGGCGCCAAAGCCAGAGCGTGATTGCAAACCTGCCCTGCGGCTCATTCAAAGCCGGAGGGCAGGCCGTGTTGCAGTTATGTTTCTACGCGCACCAGTGTCGCCACCGACTCATGACTGACATCGTCCAGCCGCTCGACCGAATAGGCAACCCGTACAGTCGAGCCAAGATGCTCTCGCCAGAAACGATGCGGCACGATGAAAATCAGCGGTTTGCCAGCGGTTTCCCGAGTGATTTCACGGTCATCCCGATGATTGAAAAAATCACCATCGCACTTGAGGTAGACCAACTCACCCTCTTGTGTCCGGGCATTGCCAATCACCACGGTGACACCGTCAATTGAATCTGCCATCGACAGCACCCCGTCATCAGCCTCAAGCACGTCGGGCGCATCCAGGTCGCCATGCACGAACGGGGTGATGAGAACTCTTGCAGGCTCCGATTCGCGCATCGCGCCACTCGCTTGCTCGACTCGATAGCGCACCGTCACTTCGCCACCGAGATGAGCTGCGATGTATTCAGGAGCAACCCAGAATGACAGGATGTCTGCGACAGCGAAGGCTTCGACCTTCAGTCGATCCTTGAACGACAGCGGTGATGCGTCTCCAGACCACATCAACGTGACCTGATCGCCTGCGGCCATCCGTGCGTAAGGCTGGAGACTGATGAGCGCGCCTTCCATTGCGCGCGCCGGATCCAGCGCTCCACCAACAACGCCAGCGATACAGGGAGCCAGCAACTGCGGTCGCGCATCCCCTACGGTCAACTGCAAACGGGCAGAAGATGCAGGTTCAGACAGACCTGCGCTGACAAGTGTCCAGTAGACCTCCAGCGAACCGCCATCCAGCGCTGCGATGTGCAGACCTTTGACAACGAAAATGACGTCTTTGCCTACCTGGGCTTCGCTGACAAAGCGAACCATTTCATGTTGATAAACAAAGCCCTCGATATCCAGACCGTCCCAGCTCAACAGCAACTGATCCCCATTCGCCATGTTTGCATAAGGTGCGATACGTACGACGACTTCGCTCAGCGAAGGATCGAGCACGGCCCCCTCCAGAGAATCGAGCATTGCTGCAGGCAACAGTTCATTGGTCGTACCGGGACTGGCGTGGTGACGCATCCGGTAGCAAAACTCGATTTCATGAGTGTTCATTCGTAGCTCCATTCCTTGGATATAACGCTGCCTTCATTGACGGCGTCGACAGCCAACATTGAACGCGATTGCTCATCCCGTCGCTATCAGCCCAATACGTCGCAGCCATAGAGCAAAAGCCGCAACTGCGGTAGGCAAGTAACGCAAAATCAACTTCTGTCAGGCGGAAGACGGCCAGAACTTCCGATTTGGATTTCATAAACATCCGAAACTTCGTACGCCCTCTAGTCCAGATTCAACGGCCTAGTGAAGCCTCTTCGTACTTCTTCAACGAGTTGTGTGTTTTAGAGTGGCCCACAGATTTCCCGACAAACTTCTGAGAAAAGGTAAGAACATGCAACGGAATGCTACAACTCGTTATCCCATCCTGTTGGTGCACGGCCTGTTCGGGTTCGAACGTATCGGCCATTTCGAGCTGTTTCATGACGTCAAGGACGCTCTGAAAACGGCTAACAACCGAGTGTTCGTTCCGCACCTCTCCGCCACCCACAACAACGAAGTGAGGGGTGAGCAACTGCTCGCCCAGATTGATCGTGTCCGGCGAGGCACAGGCGCCAGTAAAGTCAACCTCATAGGGCATAGCCAGGGAGCATTGGCTGCTCGATACGCTGCGGCGCTCGCGCCACACGCGGTAGCCTCGGTGACTTCGGTCAGCGGCCCGAACCACGGATCGGAGCTGGCTGATTTCCTGCGCAAGGCACTGATTCCAGGTCGGCTGCCGGAGGCCGTCGCACAGAATGTGGCGACACTGTTTGCCGACTTTCTCTCGATGCTCAGCGGCAATATCACGCTGCCGCAGAGCGCGTTGGCGGCGCTAAAGGCGCTCACAACCGAAGGTGTGGGCGACTTCAACGACAAGTTTCCGCAGGGACTGCCCACCACTTGGGGCGGGCACGGTCCGGCCCAGGTCAATGGTGTGCACTATTACTCTTGGAGCGGCGTCCTGCCGGCAGCCGGCCTGCCAACTCTCGACCCGGTTCAAGGCGTTTGCCGGGCGCTGTCACAATATTTCATAACTGAAGGGGAACAGAATGACGGCTTCGTCGGGCGTTTCAGCTCTCACCTGGGCCAGGTCATCCGTTCCGACTATCCTCTGGATCACTTGGCCAGCCTGCGCCGCCCGGCCGTGGCCGTCATCGTGCCGCCAGACCCGATTGAACTTTACGTTGAACATGCCTCACGCCTGCAAGCGGCGAATCTGTAATCAAACTGCAGACGACCGAACGGAACTTTGCCGAGAATTCGCTCACTGAATCCGGTAGGCTCCACACTTTACTGAAATAGATTGGAGAGTTTTCTCATGGCTAAAGCCACTGCCCGCCACATCCTGGTTTCCGATGAAGCCAAGTGCAACGAACTCAAGGCCCAGATCGAAGGCGGCGCCGATTTCGCCGAAGTCGCCAAAGTCAATTCCACTTGCCCGTCCAGGCGTCAAGGCGGCGATCTGGGATCGTTCGGTCCAGGCCAGATGGTCAAGGAATTCGACACCGTGGTATTCAGCGCGCCGATCAACACTGTGCAAGGCCCAGTGAAAACCCAGTTCGGTTATCACCTGCTGGAAGTCACCAGCCGTCAGGACTGATCCGTCGCCTGATGGTTGTTCAACGGCCCGCCTTTTGGCGGGCCGTTGTGTTTCAGTAACACATACGGCTGGCGACTGGCGCGCCTCTCGCGTACAACTTGCGCTTATCGATTACCCGGTTCCAAGGCTGACAATGCGACTGGTTTTCCCCACATTGATGCTCACCGCCCTCGCCCTGCTTTACGGCGCCGCTGGTGCAAACGCGACACCGCAACATGCGCTCACCGTCTATGGCGAGCCCGCCAAATATCCTGCCGGTTTCAGTCATTTCGACTACACCAACCCACTGGCCCCCAAGGGCGGAACGATGCGCCGTTCGGCGATCGAGATCGGCCATTTCGACCACATTCTTCCTTATATAGACAAAGGCATCGGTGTCACCCAGATCGACGGCCTTCTGTATTCGCCGCTGGCCCAGCGCTCGATGGACGAACCGTACACGGTCTACGGTCTGGTCGCGCAAAAGATCGAGCGCTCCGACGACGGCCTGTCGCTGCGCTTCTTCATCAATCCCAAGGCACGTTTCGCCGACGGCAAACCGATCACGGCCCAAGACGTGCGCTACACCTACGATCTATTGATGACTCAGGGCAGCCTGCGTTATCGCACGCAGTTCGCTGACGTCAAAGGCGTCGAAGTGGAAGCTCCGCTGACGGTGCGTTTCGATTTCAAGAACAACGAAAACCGCACCCTGCCGCTGGATATCGCGACCCTGCCGGTCTTTCCCGAACATTGGTGGAAGAGTCGTGACTTCGCCGGCGGCGGCGGATATGAACCGCCGTTGGGCAGCGGCCCTTACAGGGTCGGCAAAGTCGACTCCGGGCGCAGCATCACGTTCGAGCGCAATCCCGATTGGTGGGGCAAAGATCTGCCCGTCAGTCGCGGCCTCTACAATTTCGACCACTTCAGCATCGAGTACTTCGGCGACACCGACGTCGCCCGCCAGGTATTGCGCGGCGGCGCCTATGACTACAACCGTGAGTTCTCCGCCACCGGTTATTCGATTGGCTACGACAGCCCCGCCCTGCGCGACGGGCGCCTGCAAAAGGCCCATTTGGCCACCGAAGCACCGCAGTCAGCTCAGGGTTTTGTGTTCAACCTGCAAAAGCCCATGTTCCAGGATCGTCGCGTGCGTCAGGCTCTGGCCATGCTTTGGGATTTCGAATGGAGCAACCGGCAGATGATGCGCAACCTCTACATCCGCCAGCAGAGCTATTTTTCCAACACGGACCTGGCGGCCCGGAAGTTGCCAGATGCCGCTGAGTTGAAGATTCTTGAACCGCTACGCGCACAGGTTCCCGAAGAGGTCTTCACCAAGGTCTTTGAAGCGCCGAAAACCGATGGCAGTGGAATAATCCGTGATAAACAGCTGCAAGCTCTCGAACTGCTGGAGCAAGCCGGCTGGAGACCCGATGGCGATCAACTGGTGAATGCCAAGGGCGAGCCGCTCAGCTTCACTTTTCTGGTCAGCCAGAACGGCATGGATCGCCTGCTGCTGCCGTATAAACGCACGCTCAAACAGATCGGCATCGACCTCAACATCCGTCGCATCGACTCCTCGCAATACGTCAACCGCTTGATGAGTCGCGACTACGACATGATCGTCACCGGTTATCCCGTCAGCTCGTCCCCAGGTGGCGAGTTGCTCAACTACTTCGGCTCAGCATCGGCCAACGATCCGGGAGCCAACAACTACATGGTGTTGAAGAACCCGGCAGTCGACACGCTGATCAACGGACTCATCCGCGCCTCGACCCAATCCGACATGCTGCACTACGCCCACGCGCTGGACCGGGTACTGCAATGGAACTACTACTGGATCCCCAACTACTACCCGCCGGGAACGTCGACAGTCTGGTGGAATCGTTTCGGCATTCCATCGGTTCAGGCCAGCAATGACGAAGCCATCGAGAGCTGGTGGGAAATCAGCCGGACGCCGCTGACCAATCAACAGATGACCGCTGAAAAAATCACACGCGCCAGACCCGGAGGACCGCACTGATGTGGGGTTACATACTGCGGCGCCTGCTGCTGATCATTCCGACGCTGGTGATCATCCTGCTGGTCAACTTCGTGATTATTCAGGCCGCGCCCGGCGGGCCGGTCGAACAGGCCATTGCGCATCTGCAAGGCATCGGTGGCAGCGGCAACGTCGGTGGCGGCTCAAGCGAAACCATGAGCACTTCACGCGCCAGCCGTGGCCTCGATCCGCAACTGATCAAGGACATCGAAAAACAGTACGGCTTCGACAAACCGGCCCCTGAGCGTCTGTGGCTGATGCTCAAGAACTACGCGCAACTGGATTTCGGCAAAAGCTTTTTCCGTGGTGCCACGGTCACCGACCTGATCCTGGAAAAAATGCCGGTCACCATTTCCCTCGGACTATGGGCGACGCTGATCACCTATCTGATTTCGATCCCGCTGGGCATTCGCAAAGCCGTGCATCACGGCAGTCATTTCGATATCTGGAGCAGCACGGCGATCATCATCGGCTATGCAATGCCGGCGTTCCTGTTTGCGATGTTCCTGATCGTGCTGTTTGCCGGTGGCACCTCGCTGAACTGGTTCCCGGTGCGCGGGTTGGTGTCGGACAACTTCGAATCGCTGTCGACACTGGGCAAAGTCGCCGATTATTTCTGGCACCTGGTGTTGCCGGTGACCTCGCTGGTGATCGGTGGTTTCGCGACCTTGACGATCCTGACCAAGAACTCGTTCCTCAATGAAATAACGCGTCAATACGTGGTCACCGCCCGGGCCAAAGGCCTGAGCGAGCGCCGGGTGCTCTACGGACATGTGTTCCGCAATGCGATGCTGTTGGTGGTGTCGGGCATACCCCAAGCCTTTATCAGCGTGTTCTTCGCCGGATCTCTGCTGATTGAAGTAATTTTTTCTCTCGACGGCCTCGGCCGCATGAGCTACGAAGCGGCTGTCTCGCGGGACTATCCGGTGGTGTTCGGCTCGCTGTTCATCTTCACCCTGTTCGGCCTCTTGATAAAACTGATCGGTGATCTGTGCTACACGCTAGTGGATCCGCGCATTGATTTTTCCGCGAGGAACGCCTGATGCTCAATCTCTCCCCGCTGGGTCGTCGCCGTTTCGAGCGATTCAAGAAAAACCGCCGTGGCTGGTGGTCGTTGTGGCTGTTTATCGGTCTGTTTATCTTGACCCTGGGCGGCGAACTGATCGCCAATGACAAGCCGCTGGTGGTCAGCTATCAGGGCCAATGGTATTTCCCGGTATTCAAGCGCCACACCGAACAGGCGTTCGGCGGGCAACTGCCGTTCCAGGCCGATTATCGCAGCGACTACGTACAGAACCTGATCCACAAGGACGGCGGCTGGTTGCTGTTTCCGCCGATCCCGTTCAGTGACGACACGCCTAACTATGACCTGGACAAACCCGCGCCAAGTCCGCCGACATCGGTCAACTGGCTGGGCACCGACGATCAGGCGCGGGATGTCTTGGCACGGGTGATTTTTGGCGCTCGGGTGTCGATCCTGTTTGCGCTGATGCTGACGTTTGTCAGCGCATTGATCGGTATTGCGGCTGGCGCATTGCAAGGCTACTACGGTGGTTGGGTCGATCTGCTGGGGCAAAGACTGCTTGAGGTTTGGTCGGGGCTGCCGGTGCTGTACCTGCTGATCATCCTCTCCGGTTTCGTCGAGCCGAATTTCTGGTGGCTACTGGGGATCATGGCGCTGTTTTCATGGCTGGCGCTGGTCGACGTGGTGCGTGCCGAGTTCCTGCGCGGGCGCAATCTGGAATACGTCAAAGCTGCGCGTGCGTTGGGTTTGAGTGACCGCAAGGTGATTGTCCGGCACATTCTGCCCAACGCCATGAACGCCACGCTCAGCTATCTGCCATTCATTCTGACCGGGGCGATTTCCACGCTCACTGCACTGGATTTCCTCGGGTTCGGCATGCCCGCCGGCAGTGCTTCGCTGGGCGAGCTGATCGGTCAAGGCAAACAGAATCTGCAAGCACCGTGGCTGGGCTTGACGGCGTTTTTCACCCTGGCGCTGATTCTCTCCCTACTGGTGTTCATCGGCGAAGCGTTACGCGACGCATTCGACCCACGATCCTGAAGCGTGACCATGACTGACAACCTGATTGAAATACGAAACCTCAACGTTGCCTTCCAGGGTCAGACCGTGGTGCGCGACCTGTGTCTGGACATCCGCCCCGGCGAGTGCCTGGCGCTGGTGGGCGAATCGGGCTCGGGCAAATCGGTAACCGCCCATTCGATTCTGCAATTGCTCCCCGATTCCGAAGCGCAAACCACCGGCAGCATTCGCTATCGCGCACAGGAACTGATCGGCGCTGATCCCAAGGTTCTGCGTGAACTGCGGGGCAACCGCATCGCCATGATCTTTCAAGAGCCGATGACCTCGCTCAACCCATTGCACACCATCGAAAAGCAGATTGGCGAAACCCTGCTGCTGCATCGCGGCCTCGGTGGCAAAGCGGCGCAAAAACGCATTCTCGAACTGCTCGCACTGGTGGGCATCCAGAAACCCAAAGAGCGGCTCAAGGCGTATCCGCATCAGTTGTCCGGTGGGCAGCGCCAGCGGGTCATGATCGCCATGGCCCTGGCGTGCGAACCGGAACTGTTGATTGCCGACGAGCCGACCACAGCCCTCGATGTCACCGTGCAGCGCAAAATCCTGCTGTTGCTCAAGTCCCTGCAACACCGCCTCGGGATGTCGCTGCTGCTGATCAGCCACGACCTCAATCTGGTGCGCAGCATTGCTCAGCGCGTCTGCGTGATGAAGGCCGGGGAGATCGTCGAGCAGGCGCCGTGCGAAACCCTGTTCAACGAGCCCAAACATCCTTATAGCTGCATCCTGCTCAACGCCGAACCCGAAGGTGAAGCACTGCCTAGGGATGAGCGCGAGAATGTGCTGGAAGTCAAAGATTTGCGGGTTGAGTTTGTCGTCGGTGGCGGGCTGTTTCAGCGCAAACAGTATCTGCGTGCGGTAGACGGCATCAGCCTGAACATCCAGCGCGGCAAGACGCTGGGGATCGTCGGCGAGTCCGGATCGGGCAAGTCGACGCTGGGTCAGGCGATCCTGCGTCTGCTCGACTCCAAGGGCAGCATCCGCTTCCAGGGCGAAGCACTCGACAGCCTCAATCAGAAGCAGCTACGACCCTGGCGTCGGCAGATGCAGGTGGTGTTTCAGGATCCGTTCGGCAGCCTCAGCCCGCGAATGTCGGTGGCACAGATCATCAGCGAAGGCCTGGAGGTGCATCGCGATTCCACCGCCGATGAATGCGACGAGCAAGTGATCCGCGTGCTCAAGGAGGTCGGCCTCGATCCGCAGAGCCGACATCGCTATCCCCACGAGTTTTCCGGCGGGCAACGCCAACGCATCGCCATCGCCCGCGCACTGGTGCTGAAACCGGCGCTGATCCTGCTGGATGAACCGACTTCGGCACTGGACCGTACGGTGCAGAAACAAGTGGTCGCCCTGCTCCGCGATCTTCAGGAAAAGTACGGGCTCACTTATCTGTTCATCAGCCACGACCTGGCGGTGGTCCGCGCCTTGGCCCACGACATGATTGTGCTCAAGGACGGCAAAGTGGTCGAGCGCGGCGCCAGTCATGAGGTGTTTGATTCGCCGCAGCATCCGTACACCCAAGAGTTGTTGGCGGCGGCGCATTCGAGGTAGGCATAATCGGCGCACAACTTGAAACCGTTTCTAGAACATCGCTGGCAGGCCAGCGCCCACAGAGTCTTCTGTTGTAGACATAACTTGTGAACGCCCGTGAAACCTGTGGGTGCGGGCTGCCCGCGAAAGGGCCGGTACTGGCAACACACAATCAGGATCAGTCTGCACATGAACACCACCGAAAGCCTCAAGGACTACCAACGGGTTCGCACCCTGGCGATCCGCTCGCTGTTCGAAATCATCGAGCAATCGAGCGAAGGCACGGTGATTGTCGACCGCGATGCCAACATCGTCTGGATGAACGAGCGTTACGCCCGGCGGTTTGGCCTGGAGTCCGCCGCAGGCGCGATCGGCAAGCCTTGTGAAAGTGTGATCCCCAGCAGCCTCTTGCGTGAAGTGGTGCGCACCGGACGGCCGATTTTGCTCGACATGCAAGACACGCCAAAAGAACCGTTGGTGGTAATGCGTCTGCCGATTCACGACGACGCCGGCACAGTCATCGGCGCGATAGGCTTCGCCCTGTTCGATGAGTTGCGCACACTGTCCCCGATGCTCAAGCGCTACCTGAGCATGCAGGAAGAACTCGCCTCGACCCGCTCACTGCTGCGCGCACGTCAGACCAAATACAACTTTGCCCACTTCATCGGCACCAGTGCGGCCAGCCTCGAAGTCAAACGCCGTGCGCGGCGCAGCGCCAGTGCTGATTCGCCCGTCCTGCTACTCGGTGAAACCGGCACCGGCAAGGAGCTGCTGGCTCAGGCGATTCACAGCGCCTCGCCCCGGGCGCACAAAGCTTTCGTCAGCATCAACAGCGCGGCGATTCCGGAGGCGCTGCTCGAAGCCGAGTTTTTCGGTACCGCCCCTGGCGCATTCACAGGCGCCGACCGTAAGGGCCGCACCGGCAAGCTGCAGATTGCTCAGGGGGGCACGTTGTTCCTCGACGAAATCGGCGACATGCCGCTGCCGCTGCAAAGCAAATTGCTGCGGGTGTTGCAGGAAAAGGAATTCGAACCTGTAGGCTCCAACGAAGTGATCCAGAGCGATGTGCGGGTGATCGCGGCGACCTCCACCGACCTGCAAGCAGCGATCAAGCGCGGCGAGTTTCGCGCGGACTTGTATTACCGCCTCAACGTGCTGCCGATCCAGGTGCCGCCGCTGCGTGAACGACTCGACGATTTGCCCGCGCTCAGCGAAGCCATTCTCGAAGAGCTGCGCAGTCAGCATGAACTGCACCGTGAAGCGTTGGCATTACTGGGGCAACATGCCTGGCCGGGCAATATTCGCGAGTTGCGCAATGTGCTGGAGCGGGCGGCGTTGCTCAGTGATGACTTGATGCTGACGCAGAGTGACATTCGTGCGGCTGTCGGCACGTTTACTCCGGTTGAACGTGCGACGACGCCGACGGTTGAAGCGCTGACCGAGGAAACATTCGCTCAGGCGCGAGAACGGTTTGACCGACAGTTGATTCAATCTGCCCTGGCGCAATGCGCGGGGAAGGTGCCGGAGGCAGCGGCTCGGCTGGGGCTCGGGCGGTCGACGCTGTACAAGAAAATGCTGGCGCTGGGGATCACAGAGTCTCAATAAAGAGACTTAACTCTCTGAAGAAAGACAAAATTCAAAGCACCGCTGGCAACCCAGTTCCCACAGGCTGATCACTGCGTCTGCAGGAGCAGACTTGCCAGTGAAGACACCCGCACACCCCATAAAAATCTCAAAACATAGACTAGATATTGTTTCCACCCTTCTGAAAACTCATTAAACCCATACATTTCAATACGTTACGAACCTGGCACAAAACTCGCTATAGCCTCTCCCACACCCGTTTCACCCACAAAAATAACAATTCTGGAGAGACACACCATGAATGTGATCATTGCCTTGGCAGCCCTCGCGTTGCTGATGCTGGCGGCCTACCGCGGCTACAGCGTTATTCTTTTTGCCCCGATTGCCGCCCTCGGCGCAGTCCTTCTCACCGACCCCTCCGCCGTAGCGCCTGCGTTTACCGGGGTGTTTATGGAAAAAATGGTCGGTTTCATCAAGTTGTACTTCCCCGTTTTTCTGCTCGGTGCCGTGTTCGGCAAGTTGATCGAGTTGTCGGGGTTCTCGCGATCGATCGTCGCGGCCGCCATTCGCCTGCTAGGCACCCAGCAGGCCATGCTGGTGATCGTGCTGGTCTGCGCACTGCTCACCTACGGCGGCGTTTCGTTGTTCGTGGTGGTGTTTGCGGTTTATCCGTTTGCGGCGGAGATGTTCCGCCAGAGCAATATTCCCAAACGCCTGATCCCGGCGACCATCGCCCTTGGTGCATTCTCGTTCACCATGGACGCCCTGCCCGGCACGCCGCAAATCCAGAACATCATCCCCAGCACCTTTTTCAACACCACCGCATGGGCGGCGCCGTGGCTGGGTTTGGTCGGCACGATCTTCGTGTTCTGCGCTGGCATGCTGTTCCTGCAGCGCCAACGCAACAAGGCCCAGCGTGCCGGTGAAGGTTACGGCACGGCGTTGCGCAATGAGCCGGAAACGGCTGAAGACCTCAAGCTGCCCAACCCGTGGATTGCGCTGTCACCGTTGCTGGCGGTGGGCATCATGAACCTGCTGTTCACTCAGTGGATTCCGCAGTGGTACGGCAAGACCCACAGCCTCGCGCTGCCGGGCATGGCCACGCCCGTCACCACCGAAATTGCCAAACTGACAGCGATCTGGGCAGTCCAGGCCGCGTTGCTGATCGGTATCGTGATGGTGCTGGTATTCGGGTTCAAGGCGATTCGCAGCAAGTTGGCCGAAGGCAGCAAAAGCGCGGTCAGCGGCGCGTTACTCGCTGCGATGAACACCGCTTCCGAATACGGTTTTGGTGCGGTGATTGCTTCGTTGCCGGGCTTTCTGGTGCTGGCCGACTGGCTCAAGCAGATCCCCAATCCGCTGGTCAACGAAGCCATCACCGTCACCCTGCTGGCGGGTATTACCGGCTCCGCGTCGGGCGGCATGAGCATTGCGCTGGCGGCGATGTCCGAGCAGTTCATCAGCGCCGCGCACGCAGCGAATATTCCACTGGAAGTGCTGCACCGCGTGGCCGCCATGGCCAGCGGCGGCATGGACACCCTGCCGCACAACGGTGCGGTGATCACGCTGTTGGCCGTGACGGGCCTGACGCACCGTGAAGCCTATAAAGACATTTTCTGTATTACGCTGATCAAGACCCTGGCGGTTTTCGTAGTGATCGGCACTTTCTACGCCACTGGCATTGTGTGAGGTATTCATGACGACTCTTACGGGCAAGACCGCACTGGTGACCGGTTCCACCAGCGGCATCGGTCTGGGCATCGCGCTGAGCCTGGCCAAGGCTGGCGCCAACCTGATCCTCAACGGTTTCGGTGATGCCTCCACAGTCATCGCCGAAGTCGGCCAATTCGGCGGCAAGGTCGGCCATCATCCGGCCGATGTCAGCGACCCGGCACAGATTGCCGACATGATCGCCTACGCCGAGCGCGAATTCGGTGGCGTCGACATTCTGGTCAACAACGCCGGCATCCAGCATGTCGCTGCCGTGGAAGAATTCCCGGTTGAGCGCTGGGACTCGATCATTGCGATCAACCTGTCTTCGGTGTTTCACAGCACTCGCCTGAGCTTGCCGGGCATGCGTGCCAAAGATTGGGGGCGGATCGTCAACATCGCGTCCGTACATGGCCAGGTCGGGTCCACCGGCAAGGCTGCCTATGTGGCGGCCAAGCACGGGGTGATCGGCCTGACCAAAGTGGTGGGCCTGGAAACCGCGACCAGCAATGTCACCTGCAACGCCATCTGCCCGGGCTGGGTGTTGACGCCACTAGTGCAAAAGCAAATTGATGACCGCGCGGCCAAAGGCGTTGACCCACAGCAGGCGCAGCATGATTTGCTGGCCGAGAAGCAGCCATCGCTGGAGTTCGTCACGCCCCGGCATTTGGGTGAATTGGTATTGTTCCTGTGCAGCGAGGCTGGCAGCCAGGTGCGCGGCGCGGCGTGGAATATTGATGGTGGGTGGTTGGCGCAATAAGCCGCGATACCTTCAGAAAACAAGAGGCACACAATGTCCGACATCCTCTGGCAACCCGACGCCAAACGTATCGCCGATTCGCGCATGGACGCGTTCCGGCGTTTCGCCAATCAGCGCCATTCGCTGAACCTGGACGACTACCCGGCCCTGCACCAATGGAGCATCGATCAGCGCGAAGCATTCTGGCAGGCCATCGTCGATTTCTTCGATATCCACTTTCATGACCAGCCCGATGCCGTGCTGCGCGAAGGTGCGCAAATGCCCAGCGCCGAGTGGTTCCCGGGCGCCACCCTGAACTTCGCCGAACACCTGTTGCGTCGCCGCGATGATGCCGTGGCAGTCGTCGCGGTGGCGGAAAACGGTCAACGTGAACAGTTGACCTGGGCCGAACTGGCCCAACACGTCGCCGGATTTCAAGCCAGCCTGCAAGCGGCGGGCGTCGGCCTCGGCGACCGGGTCGCCGCGTGCATGCCCAACACTTGGCAGACGCTGATTGCGATGCTGGCCACCACCAGCCTCGGGGCGATCTGGTCGTGCTCTTCACCAGACTTCGGCACCCACGGGGTCATTGACCGCTTCGGCCAGATCGAACCGAAAGTGCTGCTCACCTGCGCGGGCTATCGCTATGCCGGCAAAGCGATCGACCAGACCGACAAAATCAACGGGATACTCGAGCAACTGCCCACATTGAGGCAGTTGATTATCGTGCCTTATGCCCGGCCGCAAGCCCGCGTCGAGTCTTACCGAACGCAGGCTGAAGTGACCCTGTGGGATGACTTTTATCAAATCGGTGGCGAACCGGATTTTGTCCCGGTGCCCTTCCATCATCCGCTTTACGTGCTGTATTCCAGCGGCACCACCGGTGTGCCGAAATGTATCGTCCACAGCACTGGCGGCGTGCTGATACAACACGTCAAGGAACACGCTCTGCATTGTGATCTTGGCCCCGGGGATCGGCTGTTTTACTACACAACGTGCGGCTGGATGATGTGGAACTGGCTGGTATCGGCGCTCGCCGTTGGCAGCGCCGTGGTGCTCTATGACGGTTCACCGTTTCATCCGGACAATCAACGTTTGCTGAGCCTGCTCGACGAAGAACGTATCAGCGTGTTCGGCACCAGCCCCAAGTTCCTTGCGACCCTTGAAAGCAGCGGCGCAAAACCCCGGGAAAGTCATGATCTGGGTAGCCTGAAGATGCTGCTTTGCACAGGTTCGGCGCTATCGCCACAAAGCTACGATTTCGTTTACCGCGACTTCAAACCTGACGTGTGCCTGGCGTCGATGTCTGGTGGCACCGATATCGTCTCGTGCTTCGTCAATGGCAATCCAATGTCGGCGGTGCGTCGTGGCGAAATCATGGGCAAGAGCCTGGGCATGGCCGTTGAAGTCTGGAATGACGTCGGCCAGCCAGTGATTGGCGAAAAAGGTGAACTGGTCTGCACCCGGCATTTCCCGGCCATGCCGATCGGTCTGTGGAATGACAGGGACGGAACAAAACTGCACCAATCGTATTTCAGCCAGTTTCCCGGTGTCTGGGCACAGGGCGATTACGCCGAACAACGGCATCACGGTGCAATGCTGATCCATGGCCGCTCCGACGCAGTACTCAATCCGGGAGGGGTGCGCATCGGCACGGCGGAGATCTATCGACAGGTCGAGAAAATCGCCGAGGTGCTCGACAGCGTCGCCATCGGTCAGCTGTGGCGCGATGACGTGCGGGTGGTGCTGTTTGTCAGCTTGCGTGAAGGGCTGGCACTGGATGTGGCGCTGCAGCAGCGCATTCGTCAGATGATCCGCGCCAACACCACACCCAGGCATGTGCCGGCGAAGATCGTTGCGGTCACGGACATTCCACGCACCATCAGCGGCAAGATTGTGGAACTGGCCGTGCGCGAGGTGGTACATGGGCGACCGGTGAAAAACACCGATGCACTGGCCAATCCCGAAGCACTGGAGCAGTTTCGGGATCGGCCTGAGCTGGAGACCTAGTTAAAGATATTCGAACCCGATTGCGACACCGGTCTGCTCCAGCCTTCTTCCAGGGGCGGATCAGTTAAATCGTGTGTAGTGGCGACGTTCAGCCTGATCAATACAGGGCCGGCAACGGTGCTACCTTCATTTTTTTCAACGGCTTCGCGCAGTACTTTCAGATTGCTTTCGAAGGTCGCTTTATCGATGCTCATCTGACCAAGAAGCGAAGTGAGTACCGCCAGGGAATCAGCGTTTTCAAAGGCCATGGCACTGGGGTGCAAGAGGCTGTCGGAATCTGCAACCGGCAGTCGCCCCAAGGCAAGATTGAGCAGTGCAGTCACGTCCAGTTGCTGCCCCGCCCTGGCAGCGTCAGCGACCTCCTGAGCATAGCCAACATCATGGTTCTGTGCGACGCCATGAAATAGCTCGTGGATCACATCATCCGCCACGACGTCATGGTTCATGCCTTTATCGATAAACTGTCGATTGATATTTGGCGTATTGATATGGATGAACGCAATCGGGTTCTCCCCACCGGTACGTTTCCATTGCTTGTAAGCCTGCGGATCGAACTCAGCGATATCGTTCGTCTGCTTGAGCGGGTCGAGAACAAAGTTGCTGATGGAAACGCCGGCAAAATCAGCCCTGATCGCCCGCAGATAATCCAACACACGATTCGCCGCATCGCCGGACGTTTTGCCCATCAATATCTTTATCAGGGCATCACGCTCAGTTCGATAATCATGGTTCATCAACACACTGATCGCACTTTCTATTTTTACCCGCGCCCGCGGCAGGCTTTGCTCGAGGAAGAGTCGCGTGTAACTGACAGGCAGCGTTCGATTGATGCGTGGTAACTGAATCCTGGCAGTCACGTTGAAGTTATCCAAGGCTGGCCCCCAAGGCTTGCCCAATCGATCCAGTGCATACCACTTGTAGTTATTGCGCGCCGCCAGGCACGTGAGCGTGTCGGCGACCGAAGCATTCGGCCGCCATGTTCCCTGGGCTGCCGAGGCGTTATCGACTGAGCGGATCAGATTCTTGCCTTTACTACTGCCATGCATAGTGCCCAATTGAGATTTGGCCAGTCCCAGAAGTTCCAGCGTGGGCTTGCTGAATCGCAGCAAACCCTTGTGAACGAGTTTACTGACGCCATATATAGCCGTTGGCACTCCATCGACCGGATTGAAAGCAGATACGGAGGTCGCCACCACGAGTTTTGTCACCCGCGCAGCTTTGCTGGCCGCAGAGATTGCCTTGGCGGAAATACTCAAAGCCTTGACCCCGGCACCGTAGAATGCGCCTCCCAATGCAATGACATCCATGAGGCAACCATAGACGCCATCGACGACTTTGTTGTGCTCACCACTTGAAATGTCCTCGATGCACTTTTTGAAAGGCACGGCCAGATCAACAAAATACGTGGCGATTTTCTCGCCTTTGGCCCGCTCCCTTTCCAGTTCCGTTGGCTCTGCAGCCGCCGCCACCAGTTCGTCAAAGCTGATGATCGGATGATGACTGACGATGAGCTCGGCAAGGCGCACAAGTTGTGGATGGCTGAAGTTTCTGTAAACACTGCGCTCCAGCTTTACCGATGTGGAATCGGCATGGAGCACGCCAAGCTTTTCCGCAACTGCTTGACCAGAGCCCGAAACGAATTCCGAACTGTCGCCATACAGGTACTTGGAAAAATCAATATTAAAGGACGATTTGGCGATAGGGTCATCGTGCGCCTTCAGGTCACCGTTGAAATCAATCCTGGCGGGTTGCTGAAACAAGCCTTTCTTGACCAGTTCATTACCCAGTTGATTGTTTTTGATCAGTTCGCCTCGCAGAGTGAACAGCTCATAAGAGGTAAGCTCAGCGCCATTTTTCACGCACATCAATAGCCCGAAGCGTCCGGTAGCGGCATCCTTGCCTTGTCGTGTTTCGTAATTCACTTCATAGGTAAGCGGCCCGGCAATACGATGCGAGGAGGTTTCAATAGCGTTGTCGCGGAACGTAAAGAAAGTGACGGTGCCTTGCAAAAACGCCTGCAGATCTGCATGAGGCATGTTGGAAAGCGCCAGTTTCACCGTAGCGATCAACGAGCGATTGAGGTTTGTCTCAAAGACCCGTAATTGGCGATGAAACTCTTGGTCATTGGGGCGCAGGCGACGCAGTCGGGGAAACTCTTCGTGGATACTCGCAACCGAAGGGTCATGTTGTTTTGGCCGCTGGTAATTGGTCACGCCACCGTGCAAGGAAGGAATATTGGAATAGACATTATCCGGGAAGATTTGCGGCCGATCCCACTCCCCTCCGGACAGATCGCCAGACATATGCAAATCGATCATGCAAGCAGCCGTCGGAGACGACCCAAGGCCCGGATGCTGGTGAAGTACTTTATCTTCCAGAAAATCACACAGCGGCGCCGCATCTTCCAGCGCCTGCTTTGCGATCAAGCGCCTGTCCGGCAGACGCCCATTACGCGGTACGAAATGGTCCGCATACCCCTGAAAGGCAGACAGTGCGCGCTCTGTGGTTTCTTTTCCGTTGCTCGCCAATTCAGACGATGTCACCACTTCATTGATCAATGCCCAATCGACCATCGGACCGATCATGGCCAGGTCACGCAGATGCACCTGGGCTTCAGTTAAGGGCTCCAGATCGGCATAAGCGACGATTTGTTCATAACTCAGCACACGTGAGGCGCCCTTGCGTACTGATTCGGCCAGTACCACGGCGCGGCAATAACTCATCCAGTCTACTGAACCCAACAGTAACGAAGACGGAATACCCTTGACCAGGAACTCAGGAGCAATACCCGCCAACAACAAGTGTGCGGCCACTGGCGCCAAATCGATTGATGCCATTTGCTTGGTCACCAGAAGGCTCTGCAATTCCTGGCATGTGGTTTTGGAATCGCGTCCGACATTGCTCGGTGCGTAAAGCTCAAGGCCGGCAATCGACTTGCAGACAGCGCTGCCGCCAATTGATGGATCGACATCTAACAAAAGTGCGGTCACCAATAACCGGGCGAGACCGGAATTTGAGGGTGTGTCTCCCGGCTGAGAACCAAACCACTGCAGTTTTTGCAGATAAGCCGTGGCCAGATCGCGCGCAAAGGTGTGGCTCAGTACACGGCCAACCCACCCGGCGACGTTCTCTTCGGTGACGGCGGTTTGTCCAGTATTGCGGTGCAGGACATCCAACAGTTTTTTACCTGCACCCACCAATTGTGCAGTCACCAGACGTATGGCGCGACATTGCTCGGCAGACAGGACAATCAGCGAATGATCTTCAGCATCCAACTGTGTCCAGAAATTGCCGAGCACATCCACTTTCGGATTGAATTCAAAATAACCGATCAGGTTCTTCGTTTGCGCCAACGTTTGCGGAACAGGCAGCCCGTGAAACTTGAGCCATTGATCGATATCGACATAATCGACGTCATAGATATACCCGCCGGCCTGTTTGGCAATATCACCAACGACCAGAACATTTTTATATAAATAAGTGAGCTGAGGAATATTATCGAGATCCACTTCATGCCATTTTTCAGTTTCCTTGCGAAAGACTTCAACTCCACCTTTTTCATTTACCCTGACCAACGCCATATTCAATGCGCGATGGCGACGCAACTCACTCATGATCCGGTCGTTGTTGGCCAACTTGCTCCAGAACACGCGCCCGGGGTTGAACACCTCATAAAAAGACGAGCCTGCCCGCACCTCAACGGTATAACCCTGCCAGCTATAAACCGGATCAACCCCTTGCTCTTTGACTCCATCGCGCAACTGGGCAAGTACGAGCTCTCGCTCTTCAGCATCAAACGCCTTTCGACGCTGATGCTCCTGACAAAAAACGCCATAAGACTTGAACAACTTTCCTGCAACCTCAGATGACATCACAATTTCCTTATCAATATTTATGCGCTCTAGTTGCGCCTGAAAAGTTAACCCCATTCGCAACTAGATAAGCCATCAGATATTTATAAGCCAATATGTAAGCCACGAAAAAACCAACACCCAACTACTCCAACAACCCCCAATCATCATGCCCTTCTTCCCGATGACTCACACTGTCCATTTGCAACTTAATCTTCAACCTCAAATTAGTTACAGAGTCAGCATGTTTCAACGCCTCTTCTTCGCTGAGCACTTGCTCTTCAAACAGACTGAACAATGACTGATCAAATGTCTGCATGCCCACAGCCCCAGACTTTTCCACGATCATTTTAAGTTCACCTAATTCATTGCGGCCTATCAGATCGCTAATAGTCGGCGTTCCCAACATTACTTCCACCGCGGCCCTCCTCTGCCCGTCAACCGTGCGCACAAGTCGTTGTGAGATACACGCTCTCAAGTTAACGCCTAACGTCTGCAACAACGGCGACCGCCGCTCCTCCGGGAACATATTGATAATCCGGTCCAACGCCTGGTTGGCGTTATTGGCGTGCAAAGTGGACAGCACCAGATGCCCGGTCTCGGCGAACGCCAATGCATGTTCCATGGTTTCACGGTCGCGAATTTCGCCGATCAGCACCACGTCCGGCGCCTGACGCAGAGTATTTTTCAAAGCGACATGAAAACTGCGGGTGTCGACGCCGACTTCACGCTGGTTGATGATCGAACGCTGATGACGGTGGATGTATTCGATCGGGTCTTCGATGGTGATGATATGCCCGCTGCTGTGGCGGTTACGGTGATCGATGAGCGCTGCCAGTGACGTTGATTTTCCCGAATCGGTGGCGCCGACGAACAAGATCAGCCCCTGTTTGAGCATCACGGTTTCGAGCAATACCGGCGGCAGTTTCAAGTCCTCGAAACGCGGAATGTCGAGCTTGACGTTACGGATCACAATCGACACATCGTTGCGCTGTTTAAAAATGTTTACGCGAAAGCGTCCGACACCGGTTCGAGAAATTGCCAGGTTCATTTCCAGATCCCGATCGAACTCCCGGCGCTGCTCGGCGTCCATCACCGAGTTGGCAATTGAGGCTATCTCACCGGGCTTGAAGCGTTGTTCGCTCAACGGCGTCAGCACCCCGTCGAATCGCGCACTCGGTGGTGCGCCTGTTGACAGAAACAGGTCCGAGCCGTGACGGTCCGCCAGTTGTTTGAGCAGTGCATCGATTTCCATGGCAAAAAGCACCCGCGAAGCTTTCAATGAACAGAGAGGCCCGGTGCCGTGACGCGACGGGCCAAATGGCGTCTACCGAACTAGGATAGTAGACGCCGCCTCACCGACCGACGCTCAGGATTGATGTAATGAACGCTGTACCCACCACCGATGACGCCCAGGCACTGATCGCCCGTACCGACTGGAGCCAAAGCCCGCTGGGCGCCTCCGGTACCTGGCCGCAGAGCCTGCGCACGGCAGTGGACATCGTGATTCACTCGCCGATGCCGATGTTGCTGTTGTGGGGGCCGGAGCTGACGCAGATCTATAACAACGGCTTTGCCCTGCTTGCCGGGAGCAAGCATCCGAGCGCTTTCGGACAGCCTGCCCACCAGATATGGCCGGAACTTCGAGACTTCACTGACCCGATTTACAGCGCCGTCCTACAAGGCCAGGTGCGCACCTACAGCGAACGACGCTTCACCCTGCAACACGACGGCAAGGATTCCGATTTCTGGCTCGACCTGACTTACAGTCCGATCCGCGATGAAAGCGCAAACGTGGCGGGAATTCTGGTCACGGCGATTGAAACCAACGAGCGGCGGCGTATTGCTCTGGAACTGCAACGGCGCTCCGACGAAAGCCTCAAAGCCCAACGTGAAACTGAAGAGCGCCTGCAACTGGCGCTCGCCGCAACCGATGCGGTGGGCACCTGGGACTGGGACATCGGCGAAGACCGCTTTATTGCCGACGCGCATTTTGCTCAATTGCACGGCATCGATCCCGCCCTGTCGGGGCAGTTGCCAATCACCGAGTACCTGCAAGGCGTGCATCCCGAGGATCGGGCAATGGTCGCGCGCAGCATCAAGCACTGCATCACCCACGGCACCGAATACGCCGAGGAATATCGTCTGCTGCAACCTGGCGGACAACTGCGCTGGGTGTTTGCTCGCGGGCGCTGCTACAAGGATCACCATGACCGGCCGGTACGCTTCCTCGGCGCCGCGCTCGATCTGACCGAGCGTAAACACACCGAACAAGCGTTGCGTCAAAGCCAGACCGAGTTGCAGTTGATCATTAACGCCATGCCGATCCTGATCAGCTATGTCGACCACGAAGAACGTTTTCGCCTGAACAACGCGGCGTATCTTGACTGGTACGGCCAGACGCCGCAGGAGCTCTATGGCCGCACGATTCGTGAAGTGATAGGCGAAGAGGCGTATTTCCTGCGCCTACCGTATATCGCCGAAGCGCTGGCGGGCCGGCCTTGCTCATTCAGCCTCTACACGCCGCACCGCGACGGCAGCAACCGCCATGCCCTGATGAACTACTTGCCGCGCCTGGGCGCAGAGGGTGCGGTCAATGGTTTCTACATCTTTGTGATCGACGAGTCCGAGCGCAAAAAAACCGAGGAGGCCCTGCGCAACCTCAACGAAACCCTGGAGGAGCGCGTCAGCGCCCGCACCGAGCAACTGGCTCAGGCCAATCAGCGGCTGCAGAACGAGATGTTCGAACGCGAGCGCGCCGAAGACGCGCTGCGCCATGCACAGAAGATGGAAGCGGTCGGGCAGCTCACCGGCGGCATCGCCCATGACTTCAACAATATGCTCACCGGGATCATTGGCAGCCTCGACCTGATGCAGCGCTATATCGCCAACGGCCGGACCGATGAGATCGGGCGCTTCACCGACGCCGCGGTGTCGTCCGCCAACCGTGCGGCGGCGCTGACCCACCGTTTGCTGGCGTTTTCGCGGCGACAATCGCTGGATCGCAAGACGCTGAATGTCAACACGCTGATCCATTCACTGGAAGATCTGATCCGCCGTACCAAGGGCGATCCGATCGAACTGACATTGCGCCTGGCCGATCAGGTGTGGCCGGTCAGCACCGACGTCAGCCAACTGGAAAACGCCCTGCTCAATCTGGTGATCAACGCCCGGGACGCCATGCCTCATGGGGGTGAGTTACTGATCGAGACGGCCAACGTCTATCTCGACGGCAGCGATATCACGACGCTTGAGCCAGTCAAGGCTGGCGATTACCTGATGCTGGCGGTCAGCGATAACGGTACCGGCATGACGCCTTCGGTGCGATCGAAAGCGTTCGATCCGTTTTTTACCACCAAACCCATCGGCCAGGGCACCGGTCTGGGCTTGTCGATGATCTATGGTTTTGCCCAGCAATCGGGCGGGCATGTCAGCCTCGACAGCTTGCCGGGCCAGGGCACTTGCGTACGTTTGTACTTGCCGCGCCTGCATGGCGTTGAGCCTGAGCACCCGGCTATGGAGCCGATTGAGCAGACCCCGAGCACCGTCACCGGGGAAACCGTGGTGGTGGTGGAAGACGATCCGGCGGTGCGCATGCTAGTGCTCGATCTGCTCAACGAGTTGGGCTACAACGCCCTCGAAGCAGAAGACGCGAAGACCGCCCTGCCCTTGCTGGAATCCGGCGTGCGGGTGGATTTGCTGGTCACCGACGTTGGCCTGCCGGGCATGAACGGCCGGCAATTGGCGGAAATCGCCCGGCAGCAGCACCCACGACTCAAGGTGCTGTTCATGACCGGTTATGCGCAAAAAGCCGCCGAGCGTCAGGGTTTTCTGGAGGACGGCATGGACATGGTGGCCAAACCGTTTTCCATTGAGCTTCTGGCCAGCAAGATCCGCACGATGCTCAGCCAAACGCCTTGAGTTGAGGCATAATCCGCGGCCCGCCGTCACCCCGTTATCAGGTATCGCAAGATGAAAGCCCAAGCCCGCCACATCCTGGTGAAAACCGCCGAAGAAGCCGAACAGCTCAAACAACGCATTGCCAAGGGTGAAGCGTTTGATGTGCTGGCCAAAAAATTTTCCACCTGCCCGTCCGGCAAGCGCGGCGGTGATCTGGGTGAAGTGCGGCCGGGGCAAATGGTCGGTGCGATCGACGCGGTGATTTTCAAGAAGCCGCTGCGCACGGTCCATGGGCCGATCAAGAGCAAGTTCGGTTATCACCTGGTGCAGGTGTTTTACCGGGACTGAAGGGTCGACTCGCGGACCGACTGCGCAGCAAGCGGCATCCACCGCTTACCTCGGAATCAGCGCCCCAGGCACCTGAATCACCCGACTCGCCAACCGGTGCCCCGCCGCGGCCGCCTCCGTCGGGCTGCCCCCCAGCAAACGACTGGCCAGATACGCCGCACTGAACGAATCCCCCGCCGCCGTGGTGTCCACCACCTTTTCGACCTTTTGCGCCGGCACCTCAAACACCTCACCGTCGCACCGGATCAGACACGCCTGGGCGCCCCGTTTGAGCACCACTTCCGGTGTGCCGATCTGCGCGTAAGCCTCGAACACGGCATCGCCGTCAGCAAAACCAAACAGCGCCTGGTCGTCATCGACCGTCAGCAACGCCAGATCGACATAGGGCAAAACGCTGCGATAGGCCGCCCTCGCATCCTCCGACGACGCCCACAGACGTGGCCGGTAGTTGTTATCGAAGACAATCCGCGCATCACGCTGGCGGGCCTCGGACAACACTTCGATCAGTCTTTCCCGGCCCTGCGCACCGAGCACGGCCAGGGTGATGCCGCTGAAATACAGCACGTCGTAATCCGGTAACGCCGCCAGAATCGGTTCGGCGGCCGGGGTGGTGAAGCAATCGCGAACGGCCGCTTCGTTGCGCCAGTAGAGAAAACGCCGTTCGCCGTTGGCGTCGGTCTGGATGCAATACAGGCCGGGCAAACGACCCGGCAGGCGTTGCACGAGATCGAGGCCAATGCCTTCGCTGGTCCAGATCTGGCACATGGCGTCGCTGAAACTGTCATCGCCCAGGGCGGTGACGTAGTCAACCTGAGCCTGATCGCCCAAGGCGCGGGACAGGTACACGGCCGTGTTGAGGGTATCGCCGCCGAAGTTTTGCAGCAGACTGCCGTCGGCGCGTTGCTGAAGTTCGATCATGCACTCGCCAATCAAGGCGATGCGCGGGCGGTGTGGGCCCAAGGGGCTGAGGCTGGTCATTTTGTGGGTCTCTGTTTGATCGAGGGTGTCTGGGCAGACGCCTTGGCGAGCCTTAGAAACAGGTCTCCATGCACTCGATCACCGTCAACTGCTCGTCGACCAGCAACCCCACGCGCCATTTATCAAAGGTCAGGCACGGGTGCGAAGTGCCGAAGGAAATGATGTCACCCACGCGCAGCTCAACGCCCGGCGCTACGGTCATGAACGCGTGCTGATCCATCACCGCTGTCACTTTGCACGCGCCGACGTCATCGCCCACCGCCGGCACCACACCGGCCTGGTAACGCAGCAACGGTACCGGCAGACCGGCATCGAACGCGACATCCCGTTTGCCCAGCGCAATCACCGCAAACCCCGGTTCCGGCATCGACTGCACATGAGCCCAGACCTCCAGCGCCGGCCGCAAACCTTCGTGCAAATCGCTGCGCCGATCGAGCACGCAGCACTGCGCCTCTTTGTAGATGCCATGGTCATGCGCGACATAACTGCCAGGGCGCAACACACTGAGGAAACGTCCGCCCGCGTTCTGCGCCTCGAACGATTCGGCAATCAGGTCATACCAAGCCGACCCCGAAGCCGTGATGATCGGCTTGGCAATGGCAAACGCGCCGCTGTCCTGCAACTGCACCGCCAGACGCACCAGCGACGCGGCGAACTCACGAATGCCGCTGACCGCGTGATCGCCATGAATCACGCCTTCGTAACCTTCGATACCGGTCAACGCCAACGAAGGTTGCGCGTTGATTGCTTTGGCCAGTTCGATGACTTCCTGCTCGCTACGGCACCCGCAACGACCACCGACCACGCCGTATTCGATCATCACGTTGAGCTTCACACCGCGCGAGGCAAAGTAAGCACCAAGATCGGCCACGTTGTCCGGGTGATCCACCATGCAATAGAACTCGAACGACGGATCCGCCAGCAGATCGGCAATCAATGCCATGTTTGGCGTGCCGACCAATTGGTTGGCCATCAGCACCCGGCGTACGCCATGGGCATAGGCCGCACGGGTTTGGGTCGCACTGGCGAGGGTGATGCCCCAGGCACCGGCGTCGAGCTGGCGCTTGAACAGCGCCGGGGTCATGCTGGTTTTGCCGTGGGGCGCCAACTCGGCGCCGCTGTCGCTGACAAACTTTTGCATCCAGCCAATGTTGTGTTCCAACGCTTCGCGGTGCAGCACCAGCGCCGGCAGGCTGACGTCACGCGCCAGGTGCGCGCCGATCGCGGCATCGCCCTTTTGCGCAGCAGTATTGATGGCAGTCGTCATGGTCAAACTCCTCGCAGCCGCGGCCGCAGGCCGCCGCGTTTATTCGTTGATTCGCCGGGCGAGACTGTTGGCGCTCTCGATCAGAACCCGGCGATAGTCGTCGTAATTGTTCTTCGCATCGGCCCGTGGTGCGACGATGCACAGGGTGCAAATGGCCACGCCATTAGGGTCTTTGACCGGAGCGGCGAAGCAATGGGTGAAGGTGTCGGCGACGCTGTCGAAGGAAAAAAATCCGTCGATACCGGCCTGACGGATCTGCGCCAGAAACAGCTCCAGCGACAAGCGTTCACCGTCGGGCAGGACGTAATCGTCTTCGTCGATCAGGTCGACGATTTGCTGGTCACTCAGGTGCGCCAGTAGCAAACGACCGGATGCCGTCCACGGAATCGGCGCGTTCTCGCCGATGTCGGAAGAAATACGGAAATGCCGTTCACCTTCCTTCATCAACGCCACCGTGTACTTGCGCCCATTGAGCAGGCACATCTGAGCGGTTTCACGGGTCTGGCTGACGATCTCCTGCAAGGCGTGATCGGCCTCGCGGCTGAGGTCGAAATGACGCAGGTGCGCCTGACCGAGGAAGTACAACTGCCGGCCGAGATAGACGTGACCGTCCTTGCCCACCGGTTCCAGAATCCGCCGCTCCAACAAGGACGCGACCAACTCATAGACCGTGGATTTCGGGCTGCCGATGCCGTTGGCGATGTCGTTCGGGCGCAGCGGCTGGCCGATTTCCTTGAGGAAATCGAGGATATCGAACGCTCGGTCCAGGCCACGAGCCCGGCGTTTGATGGTGTCTTCGGTCATTTCTGCAGTCCCCAATGAAAGTGCCGGGAGTTTACCGAGAGTGCCGCATCGACGGTAAGAGCGCTTTGGCGAGCAAGCCCCCTCTCAACCCTTTCTCTTGTACGCAATGCAATCGATCTCGACCTTGCAATCAACCATCATGCTCGCCTGTACGCAGGCCCGTGCCGGGGCGTGCTCAGGTTTGAAGTATTCGCCGAACACCTTGTTGAAACTGGTGAAATCCCGCGGGTCGTCCAGCCATACGCCAGCGCGAACCACATCCTCCAGGCCATAACCGGCCTCTTCGAGAATGGCGATCAGGTTCTTCATGGTCTGATGGGTCTGCTCGACGATGCCGCCAACAATGATCTCGCCATCCACCGCGGGCACCTGGCCGGACACGTGCAGCCAGCCATCCGCTTCAACGGCGCGAGCGAAGGGGCGTGGCTGACCGCCAGCGGCCGTGCTGCCGGTGCCGTATCGAGTAATGCTCATGGGTACTTCTCCTGATTACAAAGCAAAAATTAGAACCGCGTGCTCTTGAGAAACTCAGCCAGCCGCGGTGATTGCGGGCGTTCGAACAGCTCCTTGGGAGGCCCCTGCTCTTCGATCCGCCCCTGATTCATGAAAACGATCTTGTCCGAGACCTCGAAAGCGAAACGCATTTCGTGGGTCACCAACAGCATGGTCATGCCTTCGTCGGCCAGGCCCTTGATCACGTTAAGCACTTCGCCGACCAACTCCGGGTCGAGCGCCGAGGTGACTTCGTCGAACAGCATCAGGCTCGGGTTCATGGCAATGGCCCGGGCAATCGCCACGCGCTGTTGCTGACCGCCGGACAACTGACCCGGGAAGTGATCACGCCGTTCCAGCAGGCCCACCCGCTCCAGCCATTTCTCGGCCAGGACCACGGCTTCGTCCTTGTGCATTTTCTTCACCTTGAGCAGCCCAAGGGTGACGTTCTGCAAGGCCGTCAAGTGCGGGAACAGGTTGAATTGCTGGAACGCCATGCCGGTCATCGCGCGATGACGGGCGATGACTTTTTCTGCGTGGCGCACGCGTTTACCGTTGACGTCGTCATAGCCGATGGATTCGCCGTCGAGCAGGATCTGCCCGCCCTGGAACTCCTCAAGCATGTTCACGCAACGTAGCAGCGTGGTCTTGCCCGACCCGCTGGAGCCGATCAGTGTCACCACGTTGCCGCGTTGCATACTGAGGTCGACACCTTTGAGTACTTCGACCGAGCCGTACTGCTTGTGCAGGCCACGGATGTCCAGCAGTGGCTGGCCGTTTTGTACGTTGGAAACTGGAGCGTCTGTCATGGCAAGGCCACCCGTTTTTCAATGTGCCGGCCGAGTAATTCGATGCCGAAGTTGATGACGAAGAACAGAAAACCGGCGAACAGGTAGAACTCCAGTGTCATGAAGTTCCGAGCGATGATCTGTTGGGTGCTGAGCAGCAATTCGGCCACGCCGATCACCGACAGCAAGGTCGACGCCTTGACGATTTCGGTGGACGAGTTGACCCAGGTCGGCAGAATCTGCCGCAGCGCTTGGGGTAACAGCACGTAGCCGAGGGATTGATAAAACGTCAGGCCAATGGCTTTGCCCGCTTCCATCTGGCCGCGAGGCAAGGCTTGCAACGCACCGCGTACGATCTCGGCAACGTGGGAGCCACAGAACAGCGTCAGGCCCAACGCGCCGGCCTGAAAAGCGCTGATCCGCCAGCCCAGCGCCGGTGCCATATAGAAGCAGGCCAGCACCAATACAAACACCGGCGTACCGCGAATGATGTCGACGTAAAAACGAAACGGTGCGCGCATCCAGAACTTGCCGTAGGTCAGCACCAGACCCGCGACGACGCCGAGCATCGTGCCGAACAAAATCGCCAGCGCCGACACCTGCACACTGGTCAGAAAACCCTGCCAGAGCGGCTCGCGCGCCACCCATAACTCATGCAACCAACTGGGGGATTGGTACATCACAGCCTCCTATCGGCGGATCGCCAGACGCTGCTCCAGATAACGCAGCAGCATGGCGATGAGGTAACAGGCCGCGACATACAGCGCCGTGGTCACCAGCCAGGTTTCGATCACCCGGTAGCTCTCGACGTTGATTTTGCGCGCGTAATAGGTCAGCTCCGGCACCGCAATCGCGGCAGCCAACGAGGTGTCCTTGAACAGCGAAATGAAGTTGTTCGACAGCGCGGGCAAGACGTTGCGCAGCATTACCGGCACGGTGACGTAGGCCTTGACCTGCCATTCACCGAGGCCGATCGCCAGCCCGGCTTCGCGCTGGCCTTTGGGAATGCTCAGCAAGCCACCCCGGAACACTTCGGTCAGATACGCCCCGGCATACAACGACAGGGTGATGATGAACGACGGGATCTTGTCCAGCCGGATCCCCAGGCTCGGCAACGCAAAGTAGATCAACAGAATCAACACCAGGATCGGCGTATTACGCACCACCGTGACGTAGACCGAGGCCAGCACCCGCAAGGCGCGATGCCTGGACAGCAAGGCAAACGCCATCAGCAGGCCGATCACGCAACCGATGGCGATCGACACCAGCGCCAGTTCAAGGCCCAGACCCAGCCCCGCCAGCAAGGTGTCGAAATCGCGCCACACGGCGGCAAAGTTCAACTGATAGTTCATGGTCAGCAGTACCTTGAGCGGGGCACGTTATGGGCGCCCCACTCTCACAGGATCATTTGAATTCGACAGGGAAACCGATGGCCGGCGATGGCAGATCAACACCGAACCATTGCTTGAACGACGCCGCGTAAGTCGGGAATTCAACGCCGGTCATGGCTTCATGCAACGCCGTGTTGACGAAGTTCAACCAATCCTGATCGCCACGTTTGACGGCGCACGCGTAGGTCTGCGGGCTCCAGGCATAGCTCGGGCTGCGATAGCGGCCAGGGTTCTGCACCATCAGGTATTTGACCGAGGACTGGTCGGTGGCGGCGGCATCGGCGCGGCCGGAGTTCACGGCCTGATACATCAGATCGACGCTGTCGTACTGATCGACCTTGGCTTTGGGCAATGCCTGATGCACCAGTTCTTCGGCGTATACGTTTTGCAGCACCGCGACCGTCACGCTGTCGCCCGCGGCTTGCAGGTCTTCGATTTCCTTGTACTTGCTGTTGTTCGGCAGCAGCAAGCCAACACCTTCGCGGTAATACGGCAGGGTGAAGGCAACTTGTTGGGCGCGGCTGGCTGTCACGGTGATGAACTGGCAACTCATATCGACTTTGTCGGTGAGCAGATTGGGGATCCGCGCATCGGACGACTGCACCACGAACTCGACTTTGCCCGGGTCGTTGAACAGCCCTTTGGCCACGATCCTGGCGATGTCGATATCAAAGCCCTGCAACTTGCCGTCCGCGCCCTGAAAGTGCCAAGGCGCATTGGTGCTGCCGGTGCCCACAATCAGTTTTCCGCGGGCCAGCACACTGTCGAGCTTGCTGTCGGCGGCCTGAGCCAGGCCCATGACAGTTGAAGAAGCTGCAAGAACAAAAACACACGCTTTGAACAAGGAAGGTCGGCGATGCATGGCAAGCACTCCTGAGACTGTTTATTCCGCTACAACGGAACTTGGTTTGTTACTACGGAATAGACAGCAGAAAGTGTGCCACAGGATTCGCCAGGAATCTGCAATGGATTGAAATGCTCGAAGAATCAAAGGGATGCATGATGTGCGGCATTAGGCGCTACGTGAGGTGCCACTGCCCAACGCTACCGAGGGCCACACATGGGCGGGTACTCGGGCAACATTCGGGTGCACCGTGATCAAGCGAGCGCACTGCTTTAGTGATGCCTGCCTGTCAACTCTGACAGTAGATGAGAGGGTTCGATGGGGGTTAACGTTGCAGTCGCGCTCACTCGTTGAACAAGGAGGTTTCCATGCAAACGACAACTCGTCGTTCGGACTTGCCTGCCATTTACCGTAAAGCCCTGAAAACCTGGCGGCCGGTCATCCTGTACTTCGCCAACGAACACTGCCCCGCCTGCGAAAGCGCCGGGCCGATTTTTCGTCAGACTGCCGAGCCGTATCGGCATCGTGCCAACATCTACATGCTCAATACCCGTGAGTCGCCGCGCCATCCGCTGGTCACGGGAACGCCGACGGTGCTGTTCTACAAGAACGGCAGGCTTGTGAAGAAACTCAAAGGGATTGGCACAGAAGAAACACTCGCGGCGGACTTTGCCCGGCACATTGGCAACACCAAGGCACCAGCGGTGCAGCAAAAATCACGGCACGACCTGATCTGGCTTCGTCGTACGTTGCGTCATCTGTGCACCATCACCGGTGCGCGCCGGCAGAGGCGCGGCGCCTGATACATCGCCTTCGCGAGCAAGCCCGCGCCCACACTGGACTTGTGGCTGGATCACAAATCATTCGCCCCTCCCAGCCCATGGCGCTGGCGGGGTCTATAGTGATCAGGTCTTGTGCCCAGCCGTCGAGTGCCGCCCATGGCCCACACCGAACACCTGATCATCTGTGAGCACTGCGACTGTGTGTACGAAAAAGTCGTGCTCACTCAGCATCAGAAGACCCTTTGCACGCGCTGCGGTGGCGTGTTGCAGCGCTACAACGGTTTGACCGCCGAACAACGGCTGGCCCTGAGCTTTACCGCGGCCATGCTGTGGTTGTTCGCCAATTTCTACCCGGTGATGAGCATCAGCATGAAGGGCCTGAAAAACAGTGCAACGCTGTGGGATTCGGTGCTGGCGCTGAGTCAAGGGCCCATCACGTTCATGGCGATGGTCGCGGCGATTTCGATCATCATCGCCCCGGCCTTTCAATTGGTGCTGTTGATCTGGGTGCTCAGCTTCGCCCTCTCTTCACGCCGAGCGCCGGGCTTCAAGGTCTGTTTGCGCTGGCTGGAAACGTTGCGCCCCTGGAGCATGCTCGAAGTCTGCCTGCTGGGGGCGATGGTGGCGGTGTTCAAACTCGCGGGGTTGCTTGATGTGTTGCCGGGCATCGGTCTGTTTGCCCTTGCCGCACTGAGCCTGATGATGATCCGCATCGCCGGCCGCGACATTCGTGATCTGTGGGACATTCCATGAAACGACCAGCGACGGCCAGCGAACTCAATCTCTGCCTGTGTCACAGCTGTGGGCTGGCCTGTGACATGAGCGACGAGCCCCAAGAGTGCCCGCGCTGTGACGCACCGTTACACCGGCGCAAGCCCCATTCACTGGCTCGCACCTGGGCCTACCTGTTTGCAGCGCTGGCGTTTTATGTGCCGGCCAATCTGCTGCCGGTGATGAACACCGTCATGCTCGGCAACGGCGCCGACAGCACGATCATGAGTGGCGTGCTGGAGTTCTGGGACGGTGGCGCGTGGGACATAGCCCTGATCATTTTCATCGCCAGCATCGCGGTGCCGGGCATCAAGTTCGTCGCCCTGTCGCTGCTGCTGATCACCGTGCAGTGCGGCAGCGGTTGGGCGCGTCGCGAACGCTCGAAACTGTTCCGCTTCGTCGAGCTGATCGGCTATTGGTCGATGCTCGACGTGCTGGTGGTGGCGTTGGTCGCAGCGCTGGTGAAATTCCAGGCGCTGGGCGATATCGAGCCGCGCCCGGGCATCCTGTTCTTCGGCATGGTGGTGGTGTTCACCATGCTCTCGGCGATGAGTTTCGACCCTCGGATGATCTGGGACAACGCCCCGGACGACGAACTGCTCAGCGACGCAGAACCGCCAGCAGCACCTGCAACGGATGGCGCAGCGCCTGATCCGACTGGCGCTTGACCTGGCTGCGGCACGAATAACCGGTGGCCAGCGCCTCGCCCTGCGCCACCGGCACATCAACCTGCCGCGCCCACGATTGCTCGTAGATCACCGCCGACGTTTCGCGGTTACGCGCCTCGTGACCATAGGTGCCGGACATGCCACAGCAGCCGGTGGCCTGAGTCGCCAGTTTCAGTCCCGCGCGTTCAAACACTTGCTCCCATTGCCGAGTGGCGGCCGGGGCGTTGGTTTTTTCCGTGCAATGGGCCAGCAAACGGAACGTCTGGGCATTGCCCTGACGAACCTGTTCCGGCATCACCTTGAGCAACCACTCCTGCACCAGCGCCACTTCCGGGCATTGCTCCATGCCGGGCACTTTCAAGTATTCCTGGCGATACACCAGGGTCATCGCCGGGTCCAGCCCCAGCAGCGGCACGCCGACATCCGCCAGTTCACGCAGTTGCCGGGCATTGCGCAGCGCCGCGCGGTTGAACGCCGACAGGAAACCCTGAACATGCAGGGGTTTGCCGTTGGCGCTGAACGGCGCCAGATACACCTGATAACCCAGACGCGAAATCAGTTCGATCAGGTCTGCCAGCAGCGGTGCTTCGAAGTAACGGGTGAAGGCGTCCTGCACCAGCACCACGCTGCGCTCACGTTGCGCCGCGCTCAGTGCAGACAAGGTCGCCACCGTCGCCGGTTGCACCTGCCAACGGCGCATGGCTGCGTGAAAATCAAAGCGACTGAGCAGCGGCACATCGACCATGCCCCCCAAGCGTTCGAGCAGGCGGCGAATAAACGAGGCGCCCATCAAACCGTTGTACAGCGCCGGAATCCGCGCCATGTACGGGATGCTGTATTCCAGCGAGGCAATCAGATAGTCCCGTGCCGGACGCAGATAACGGCTGTGATACAGCTCAAGAAACCGCGAACGAAACTCCGGCACGTTGACCTTGACCGGGCATTGTCCCGCGCAGGACTTGCACGCCAGGCAACCGGCCATCGCGTCGTAGACCTCATGGGAGAAGTCTTCGGACTGCGCACGGCTGTTGCGCCAGCGCTGCCACAGCGATGAGAAAAACGCCGGGCGGCGAATGGCATCCGACAACACATCAACCCCCGCCTCGCCCTGCAACCGCAGCCACTCGCGAATCAACGAAGCCCGGCCCTTGGGCGACTGCGAACGTTCGCGGGTGGCTTTCCACGACGGGCACATCGCATCGTCCGGGTCGAAGTTATAGCAGGCACCGTTGCCGTTGCAGTGCATGGCCGCGCCGTAGCTCTGCCAGACTTTTTCGTCGATCTGCCGATCCAGTTCGCCGCGCAAAGTCACTTCGTCGATTTTCAGCAACGTCGCATCGGTATTGGCGGCAGTGGCGATCTTGCCCGGGTTGAATTGGTTGAACGGGTCAAACGCCGCCTTCAGGGCTTGCAGTGCCGGATACAGCTCACCGAAAAACGCCGGTGCGTATTCCGAGCGCAGGCCTTTGCCGTGCTCGCCCCACAGCAGGCCGCCGTAGCGTTGAGTCAACGCGGCAACACCGTCGGACACCGGGCGCACCAGCGCCGCTTGCTGCGGATCTTTCATGTCGAGAATCGGCCGTACGTGCAGCACGCCCGCATCGACGTGGCCAAACATGCCGTACTGCAGGCCATGGCTGTCGAGCAAATCGCGCAACTCGGCGATGTACTCGGCCAAATGCTGCGGCGGCACGGCGGTGTCTTCGACAAACGGCTGCGGCCGCGCTTCACCGGCGACGTTGCCGAGCAGACCAACCGCCCGTTTGCGCATGCCGTACACCTTGCTCACGGCGGCCTGCCCGACGGCCAGCGTGTGGCCCAGCCGCTCAACGGTTTGATCGCTGATCAAGTGTTCGATGAAGGTCTCGACCCTGCGCTGCAAGTCTTCGGGATCATCACCACAGAACTCGACCAGGTTGATCCCCAAGGTTGGCCGCTCGGCGCTTTCCGGGAAATACTCGGCAACGCCGTGCCAGACGATGTCCTGCATCGCCAGCAGCAGGACTTTGGAGTCCACGGTTTCGATCGACAACGGTTTGAGCGCCATCAAGGCCCGGGCATCGCGAAGCGCGTCCATGAAGCCTGCGTAACGAATGTTCACCAGCATCGTGTGCTTGGGGATCGGCAGCACCTTCAACTTCGCCTCGACCACAAACCCCAACGAACCTTCAGCACCGCACAGCACACTGTTGAGGTTGAAACGGTGATCGGCTTCACGCAGATGCGCAAGGTCGTAACCGGTCAGGCAGCGGTTGAGATCGGGGAAACGCTCTTTGATCAGTGCACCCTGCTCATCGATGATCTGCCGGGCGCAGCGATAGACGTCGCCAACCCGGTCTTGCCGGGCACACAGCGCTGTCAACTCGCTTTCCTCCAGTGGCAGACCGTGCAGACGCTCGCCACCACGCAGGATCATGTCGAGTTCGAGCACATGGTCGCGGGTCTTGCCGTAGGTGCAACTGCCCTGGCCGCTGGCGTCGGTGTTGATCATGCCGCCGACGGTGGCACGGTTGGAGGTCGACAACTCCGGTGCGAAAAACAGCCCGGCGGATTTCAGCGCGGCGTTGAGCTGATCCTTGACCACCCCGGCCTGCACCCGCACCCAGCGCTGCTCAACGTTGATGTCCAGAATGCGGTTCATGTGCCGCGACAGGTCGACGACGATGCCGTCGGTCAGCGACTGCCCATTGGTGCCGGTGCCACCGCCGCGTGGTGTGATCACCACTTGTTTGTAAGCAGGCTCGGCGATCAGCCGTGCAACCCGCGCCACATCCTCGGCATCCATGGGAAACACCGCCGCTTGTGGCAGGCGTTGATAGATCGAGTTGTCGGTCGCCAACACCACGCGGCTGGCGTAGTCGGCGCTGATTTCACCGCGAAAACCGCTGGCCTTCAGGGCTTTGAGAAACTGCTGGTAATCGGCGGTCAGAGCGGTAGCGGGCGACAGTTGGGCAATCATCGGTCAGGGCATCTCAGGGCAAATTCGGGTCGTGTGGCGGTGAACAGTTGTACGCAACGAATGATTGCGTCACCCTCCGCCATCTAATGGTGCCCATGTTCATTGTTGAAGGACGCTGGGACAACCGTAAATTCGACCCGCTATCAATGACTTTTACGAATGAATCCGCGAACGCTCACGCCCTCCATGTCGTTATTGCTGGCCTTCGAGGCCGCCGCACGCCATGAAAGCTACACCCGCGCCGCCCATGAGCTGTCGTTGACGCAAAGCGCGGTCAGCCGTCAGGTGCAAATTCTGGAGAAGATGCTCGGCATGCGTTTGTTCAATCGCGAGGGTCGCAAAGTCGTCCTGACCGATGTCGGGCGCATGTATCAACGCGAACTTGCAGAAGCCCTCGGGCAGATCCGCAGCGCGACCCTGCAAGCCATGGCGTTTGGTTCCGGCATCCACAGTTTGCGATTGGCAACGCTGCCAACGTTTGGCTCGAAATGGTTGTTGCCGCGCCTCAAGGACTTCTACACCGCGCACCCGGGCATGACCGTGCACCTGCACTCACGCATCGAAGCGATTGACTTTGATACCAGTGAAATCGATGCCGCCATCTGCGTCGGCGGCGGTGAATGGCCAGGGCTGACAGCCCTGCCCCTGCACACAGAAGAACTGGTGGTGATTGCCAGTGCACAGTGGTCTGCCGACGAGCGCAATGGCGCAGAGCAGCACATCGCCGGGCAATTGCTGCTCAACGTCAGCAGTAATGCCCAGGCATGGGCGGAATGGTTCAGCCATCACGCCTTGCCGCATCGCAGCATGCGCATCGGGCCGAGCTTTGAAATGACGTCGCACTTGATTCAGGCCGTACGCGCGAATATCGGCGTAGGCCTGGTGCCACGAATTCTGGTCGAGGAAGAGTTGTTGAATGGCGAGTTGCTGCAACTGGGAGAACCCATCACCAGTCGGCGCAGCTATTACCTGGTCTATCCACCGCGCAACGAAACTCTGCCGTCGCTGAAGGCGTTTCGGGACTGGTTGGTGGATACGCTCTGACGGTGCTCCTCAAGCAGTCGTCAGAGGCAGTCACGCACCGATTTGCGCAACGAACCGGACTTGGCCCACGGCGGCCCCTGATACAGCGATACGCGGCTGCCGTCCTTGTATTTCACGATATCGAGAATCTCGTCAGCGGTGATGATGCTGGGCGCCGTAACGCGGTAGCCGTTGGAAATCGACGTCTGCGAAGCCTTTGCAACATCCTGCTGCCATAACGGCAATACACACGCGGCATAGTCTTTGGGTGCTTTGTCACTGGTCTTGCTGAGATTAGGCTCACCCGGCACCAATGAAGCCGGCAACGAGCAACCGGCCAACATGACCAACGCCAAACTCCCGATCCATATCCGCATCATGTTTTCCTGCTTAAAAAAAAGCGAATGTATCGCGTAACGGAGTACACATCCATCATGGCCCCGCGCCCTCAATGGTGATTGGGCAATTTTCATGTCCTTTGAGCCGATGACAGACGAACTGCGCACACACCGTGAAAAATGCGACTAGTCTTTTCTACCGAGAATGTTCTGGAGATGACCATGCGGCTCAATGAATACGAACACGAACTTCAGCGTGACTTGCAAAGTGTGGCCTCGGATCTGCGATGGTCGGCCGTCGACCTCAAACGTATCGCCGAACAGTTGCGCCAGTCCGGCAACGAGGCGGATGCTCAGACCGTACTGAGATCCTGCGAGGTACTACAGAGCGATGAAGAGCGGCTGCAACTATATGCCAAGGAAGTAAAGGCTCGCGCCATCAGCCGTACCAAGGTTCACTGAGGCCGACGCTGCCCAAAACACAAGCCCCGGCATAAACCGGGGCTCTTTCGTTACAGGTTACAAATATTTAGCTCACGCTCTCAGTTTGAGCACGTGTCGAGCGCTTTTTGTAACCGGGGAGCGCCGCTGCATACGCCAGCGCCTCTTCTCTGCTGCGAAACGACGCCAGCCGGTCACCCTGGGTGCAGACCCGCCACGGGCCGTTGTTCACGCTGAGCACGTCATAGCCGTTCATGTGCATTTTGTTCAACATGGGAATGCTCATGGACACCTCCTGTCCGCTAACGGTTGGTTCAGCTACACGCTTTTACCTTACACCCTGATTGCGCCGAAGTGCCGACCGAGTGTCGCGATGCTGTCTGTCAGGGGTTTGGCCGTTTTCGTACAACCAAAAGCGCCAAAACCCAAGGAACCTTGAGCAAGGACCCGGCTCGAATATTGCAGTTTTATTTCATGCTTGTGACAGGCCGCCAAAAAGGTAACAAATGAAAGTACGCGCAACCGTTATTTGCGAACAGGATCGACACGTACTCCTGGTGCGCAAACCCCGCTGCCGCTGGACATTGCCCGGCGGCAAGGTCGAGCCTGGGGAAACCCGAGCGGATGCGGCCATGCGTGAATTGCAGGAAGAAACCGGACTGGATGCCGACGATGTGCTTTACCTGATGGAACTGCAAACCGGGAGCACGCGGCATCACGTCTACGAGGCATCGGTATTGAACATTGACCAGGTACGCCCGCAGAACGAGATCACCGATTGCATCTGGCATCCACTGGACGCGGTACAGAACCTGGAAACCAGCGACGCGACGTTGCGCATCGTTCAGGCGTTTCAGCGGCGTTTATGAGGTTTAACCGGCAAAAGCCCTGCGTCCCGCATTGATCTCCGTGCGTAACTCACCGATGAAGTTGGAAATATCGCGGATCGTGACGAGATGTTCCGGGGAAACACCATTGAGCAGTAACTCGACGTGACCGCTGTCGGGCTCATAGACTTTGATTTGCAATAGCCCCTGCGGCGTAGGAATGCAGTCGCATTTAAACGCGGGGAAGCCGGATTCGACAATGCGGCAAATATCGGCGATGGCAAGCATGGGCTGACGCCTCGCAGGCGATGAGAAAGTCGGTCAACCCACAAAGCATAGATGAGCCATTGGTGCCCTGCTCGATACAAAAATGCCAACCGGATCACAACATTGACCCGACGACTCAGAGGGCGTCATGATCCCAGACCCAGTTCCAGATGCCCGGTAACTCCACTTGATCCGAACTTTGCTGAACCGTGCGCGCCAGCGCGGCCTTCTCCAGCGCAGCGTGGTCATCGTAGAACGGCTTGTCCGCCAGCCTCACGCCTGTGGCGGCTGCACTGTCCAGCAGGATTTGCAGATATTCGCGAGTATGCCGCGCGGTGTAGCGATTGAGGTCATGGAAGGTCACCACCACCGGAATGACCCCGTCCACGGTTGGAAACTCGCCAAGAGCGATGCGTTCCCGGACTTGCGACAACTGCCGCAACAGGTTCGCCCGGCGCCGCGGGCTGGCGTTAAACCCCCAAATCTTGCCGTCATTAGCGCTCAAATCCGTCAACAAGACGTGTAATCCATGTTGTTGATAGGCGGCAAAAGTGCGCTTGTCGTAGTTCCAGAATGGCGGACGCAATAACCGGGGTGGCGCCCCGGTAATGGCGGCGATGTCAGCCGTACCGTTGCTCAGCGACGTTTCCAGCTCCCGCGGGTCGAGCAAGCGATGATTGGTGTGCCAGTGGGTCGCGGTGTGAAAACCGAGGATATGCCCCTCCTCATGCTCGCGACGCATGATGGCGCGGCCGATCTCGCTGTCGCCTGCCCTCGGCGCACGGGTCTGGACGAAGAACACCGCTTTGATGCCCGGTTGCAGGGGGTTGTCTTTGAGGCTGTCGAGGACCGTGGCCGACGGATTCCAGAAACTCGAGGCGCTGGGGCCATCATCGTACGTCAGCAAAAAGCGCACCGGCGCTTGAGCTTTCAGGCGTGTTTCGGTTTGCGCGGTCAATTCGATGGGCGCGGCAATGCAACCGGCCAACCCCAAAACAATGGCCGCTGCACAAAGAAGTCTGAATCCGGTTGTCATGTTTCGCCTTGAGTCCGACCGCTGCGGTCACGTTGTCGATTGGCAAAACTCCTTCGCCCTTACCCTTCCCTGCGCCCGGTTCTGCGAGCCGAGGCTGGATAAGGTACACAGGGTTTGGTTCCGGCGCTCGCTCAGTTAGCCAGTGTCTGCTCAAGACAAGGATTAAGAGCGCATCAGCGACTAAGCTGAAACCGTCCAACCGGAGATTCAGCCCATGTGCGCAAGACTCTCGCAGTACCGTGGCATTCACGATTTCGTTGCTGTGCTGAGCATCCCGGATGCGTTGCTCAATCATGTGGGCGACGCGCCGCTGAATCGCTACAACGCGGCCCCGACCACTTCGCTGGCCGTGCTCCATCAGCACGATCAACGACTGTGCGCTGACAACCTGCGCTGGGGCTGGCGCCCACACTGGGCCAAGGATCGCGCAGCGCCAATCAACGCGCGAGTGGAGAAAGTCGCCCATGGCCCATTCTTCCGGGCCATCTGGCGGCATCGCTTGATCGTCCCGGTCGACAACTGGTTTGAGTGGGTGGATGCCGAGGATAAAACCCGACAACCGTGGCTGATCCGTCGGGCCGATCACGGACCGATTTTCTGCGCCGCCATCGGACAACTTCCTACATCCGGCACGCAGGCGCGGGACGACGATGGATTTGTGATCATCACTGCGGACAGCGTCGGCGGCATGCTTGATATCCATGATCGTCGACCTGTGGTGTTCTGCGCAGATTTGGTGCGCGAATGGCTCGATCCAGCAACGCCCGTCGAACGCGCCGAACATATGCTTCTGTTCGAAGGCGAACCGTGGGAGACGTTCGAATGGTACAAAGTCGCTAAAACCGTAGGAAATTCACGCAATCAGGGCGCCAGGCTAATAGAACAACTGACCTGAATGTTCTTTGCATCAATTTATTTAAAAAGATTCGAATCAATAGTGATTCCGTTTCATTACAACAAGCGTTTCAACAATGACACAGCCCAATGCGAAACAGTCGTTTGAACGAACTAACCGCCTGTCAGACATTTCAACCGTCATACATACATTTAGAGGCGCTAGCGATAGCATGCGCGCCGCATTTCCATTTGGCATATCAGTTGACCGAAGAGTCAACAAAACCAGGAATCCCCAACAACTTTTTCAAACCTGCAGAGAATCAAGTTGCGCGACGATTTTGCAATCAAACAGGCCAACGACCTGGAGTGTATTCATCTGTCCATGACAGAACGCTTTCAACTCGACTGTTTTATCGGCCACTACATAAAAACCCGAAACCTGCGTGCCGTTCCCGACATCGAACGTATCCTGCGCACCACCCTCGAAGGGTATCCTGGTCAGGCACCGGTGATGGTCAACGAACTCAATGCCTGGATCGACAAAACCCTGGGATATCGGGCCTCACACCCCGATTTCACGCAGATGGACGATCTCTGAAATAACGAAAAGCCCCGCTCAGGCTTTGATGCGGGGCTTTTTCGCAAGAATCAATTACAACTTGCGATCAGGCTCCGATAGCTCTCTGCCGTCATCGTGTTTCCAGGTTTGCTCCTTGTGCTTCTCCCGCTCTATTTCTTCTTGCGTCGGCTCATCCGTCTCATCGTCATCCCGTTCAGGATGCTCTTGCTCAGTCGTCATGCGCACCTCCTGTCACAAGTAAATTACCCTCCTTACAGCGTAGAGCAGTTTCACGCGGGCAACTTACAACCACCAGCGTCTTGAAGAAACCTACTGCGCGGCAACCGTGAATCGCAGATAACGCTCTCCATCCAGAAAAGCCATTGATAACGGTGCCATTAAAAAACCTCTCTGGCTTGAACAAGCTTGCGCCATTGCCCAAGGCCTGCGCGTAACATAACGCCTTTCACAATCGCGTCAGGGAGACAACATGCTGTACCGAATCGCAGCCGACGGGCTGGTGCTGTTTCATTTGTTGTTCATTGTGTTCGTGCTGTTCGGCGGGTTGCTGGTGCTCAAGTGGCCACGGCTGATGTGGTTGCACTTGCCCGCCGCCGCGTGGGGCTTCGCGGTCGAGGTGTTGCACCTGACCTGTCCGTTGACCTACTGGGAAAACCTGATGCGCCACGGCGCCGGACAGACCGAATACGCCGGTGGATTCATCGAGCATTACATCTGGCCGATCATCTACCCGGCCGGGCTGACACCGCAGATTCAACTGGCACTCGCCAGCGTGGTGCTGGCGGTCAACCTGTTGGTCTATGGGCGGCTGATCCGCTCGTGGAAACTGCGCCGAGCCAGGCGCATTCCGTTTTAACGCGACGCGGATTTCAAGGCTTCCAGCCACGCCGGATCAAGGCGTGGCTGATCGATATCAAGCCCCAACGCCTGCATGCGTTCCTTATGCTGCTCAACTTCCCGCCACAGTTGCCCGTGATCACTGGAGTTACCGTCCAGTTCATGCATCTGGGTCAGCCCCAGATGATAGAAGCGCAACACCTTCATCGCCGTCGGATCGTTTTTTTCTACCGCCGCCGTCACCTGATGCATCACATTGGTGACACTCATCAGGCTACGCTTGAGCCGCCAGCTATAAACAGCCGGGGCCATCCAGCTCTGATTCCAGAATCGCCCGCGCAACAGCCCCGCCGTCAACAGGAACGCGACAAACACCCCACCGACATTGAACCGCAGATTATCGCCGCCAGGCTCACCGAACAGCGCCACTGCCACCGCCGAAAACAACATCGCCAGCACCAGAAACAGCACGGCGATGATGATTGTGCTGCGGCGGGTCTGCTGGCGAAAAGTAGCGGCATCCATCGGCTGAATTTCAAACATCACGAATGACTTCCTTGAGCGGCAAAAAAGGGCAACGGAAAAAACCGGCCGGGGCATTATCGCCTCTGCGGCGGATTTAGCTATGCTGGGGCTCCTTTTCATCTTTTTATCAATCAACGGGGACATGGCGGTACAGCGCAGATCGTGCCATCTTCATTCATGGATACACACTATTCGGATGCCATCGCCTCGTCTTGAGATGACATCGTTTTAAGGATCATTGCATGACCCAACGACACGTAATCAACGCCTCGGTCAGCCCGAAGGGCAGCCTGGAAACCCTTTCTCAACGTGAAGTTCAGCAACTGAGCGAAGCCGGATCCGGCAGCACCTACACCCTCTTCCGCCAGTGCGCCCTGGCCATCCTCAATACCGGCGCGCATGTCGACAACGCCAAGACCATTCTTGAAGCCTACAAGGATTTCGAAATCCGCATTCACCAGCAGGATCGCGGTGTGCGCCTGGAGCTGCTGAACGCTCCCGCCGACGCCTTCGTCGACGGCGAAATGATCGCCAGCACCCGGGAAATGCTGTTCAGCGCTCTGCGCGACATCGTCTACACCGAGAATGAACTCGACAGCCAACGCATCGACCTGAGCACCTCGCAAGGCATCAGCGACTACGTCTTCCACCTGCTGCGCAACGCTCGCACCCTGCGCCCGGGTGTCGAGCCGAAAATCGTGGTGTGCTGGGGCGGCCACTCGATCAACACCGAAGAGTACAAATACACCAAGAAAGTCGGCCACGAACTGGGCCTGCGCAGCCTCGACATCTGCACCGGTTGCGGCCCCGGCGTCATGAAAGGCCCGATGAAGGGCGCGACCATCGCCCACGCCAAACAACGCATTCATGGCGGTCGCTACCTCGGCTTGACCGAGCCGGGCATCATCGCCGCCGAAGCGCCCAACCCGATCGTCAACGAACTGGTGATCCTGCCGGACATCGAAAAACGCCTCGAAGCGTTCGTGCGCGTTGGCCACGGCATCATCATCTTCCCGGGCGGCGCCGGTACTGCTGAAGAGTTTCTGTACCTGCTGGGCATCCTGATGCACCCGGACAACGAGGGCCTGCCGTTCCCGGTCGTACTGACCGGGCCGAAACATGCCGCACCGTATCTGGAGCAACTCGACGCGTTTGTCACCGCCACCCTTGGCGAAGCCGCAAAACAGCACTACGAAATCATCATCGACGACCCGGCCGAAGTCGCGCGCCAGATGACTCAGGGCCTGAAAGCCGTGAAGCAGTTCCGCCGCGAGCGCAACGACGCCTTCCACTTCAACTGGCTGTTGAAAATCGACGAGGGGTTCCAGCGTCCGTTCGATCCGACCCACGAAAACATGGCCAACCTCAAACTGCACCGCGATCAGCCGCCACACGAACTGGCGGCCAACCTGCGCCGGGCGTTCTCCGGGATCGTGGCCGGCAACGTCAAGGACAAGGGCATTCGCTTGATTGAAGAACACGGGCCGTACCAGATCCGTGGTGACGCAGCGATCATGCAACCGCTCGATGCGCTGCTCAAAGCTTTCGTTGCGCAGCACCGGATGAAACTGCCGGGCGGCGCGGCGTATGTGCCGTGTTATCGAGTGGTGGCGTAACTCTTTTGGTTACCACGCAACAAATGTAGGCCTTCGCCTGCTCGCGATAGCGGTACGTCAGTCGCTGTGGATGTCGACTGACCCACCGCTTTCGCGAGCAGGCTCGCGAAGAGACCCGAAAGAACACCATCAACCTTATCCCACCAATCGCATCGCCAACGCCTTCGCCTGTAACGCCACATCGGTCACTGCCGTACTCTCCCACCACATCCCGCGCAACGGCGGGCCCATGGCGAACAGCCGATTCGCTGCCTGCCCGTGTTCGTTCAGCACTGCACCATCAATCGCAGCCGCGATCCCCAACGCCAACGGCCCCGGTCGCACCAATCCCCGCGCCAGCAACTGCTGCGGCAACGGTCGCGCCACCCGACGCCAGTCATACTCGATGCCACTGGAATTGATCAGCGCAGCGCCATGAACTACACAGGTTTGAGCCTCACCACGGCGACGAATGCGAATACTCACACCGTCCGCCACGCACGTTTCAAGCCCTTTGAAAGAAGCCGCCTGAATCCGCAACCGCCCCTCGCCCTGCAGCCGTTCGACCAACTGCGCACTCAGCGGCGGCGAACGATGGTGATGACTCTCCCACCACGGCCGCACATGCCGTACGAATTGTCGACGCTGCACGTCAGTCGCCTGACTCCATAAGCGGGCGATGTGCACGCGAACCGTGTCCAGCGGCGCTTGCCAATCGATGCCTTGTGCGATGGCTACCTGGCATTGCCGACGCAATTCGCGCAACAGCTGCCGAGGCGAGCACAGGCTGTGATCGACGCCAAGAAAGTCCACCCAGGCTGGCGGTTGTCGGCGCACATGGGGCAACAAACCATGACGGGAAAACACTTCGATCGGCCCGCGATGCCCGGCCTGCTCCAGCGACACCACGGCATCGACCATGGTCAGGCCGGAGCCGATGATCAGCACGGTCGATTGCGGATCGAGTTGGCGCATGGCCGCGACGTCCCAAGGGTCAAGTGCGGTGGCGTTGAGGCCACTAGATTCTTTCTGCGGCGTGCGTGCGGCGGGAAACATGCCTGTGGCGAGCACAGCAAATGCGCCGTGTAAAAGTTGACCGTCACTCAAGGTCAAGTGCACTGAATCCGCATCGGCGTGCAGATCGACGACCTCCGCGCGGACATGCTCGACTGTCGAGCCTTGTTGCGCACCGGCATTGCGGGCTTCGGCTAACCGTTGTTGCACGTAAACGCCGAACAATCCACGAGGCGGGAACAACTCACTGACAGGTACATTTTGCTCAGCCGACTCCGGCCAGCCACCAGCGGCAATATGCTCGGTCAGCCACTGCGTCAGGTCATTGGGGTTATCCGGGTCGACGCTCATTCGCGCCGCGTTGCCATTAAGCGTATGGCCAGGTTCGACTGCGCTGTAAGCCTCGCCGCGCCCCACTTCGGCGCGCGGTTCAATGATCAGAATCTTGCGTTGACCGGGCAGACGCAGCAATTGCACCGCCAGCATCGTGCCGCTGAGGCCGCCGCCAATAATCAGGATATCTGCGCTCTGACTCATTCAGATCACCACATTACGGACAAACCGCGCCGCCACATCCCCATCATTGCGATAGGCGTGCGGCTGGTTGCTGGCGAACATGAAAAACTCACCCGCGTTGATGTGCTGCGGTTGATCGCCGAGCATCAGCGTCAGGCAACCCGCAAACACATAAATCTGCTCACTCCAACCGTCGGCATCCGGTTGCGAGGGATACACCTCGCCGGGTTGCAGGCACCACTCCCACTGTTCGACTTCGCGAGTCGCCGTGGCTTTGGACAGCAGCACCGCTTTACTGCCAGGGATCGTGCCCGCCCACGCCACTTCGTTGATGCGGCTCGGATCGCGCGCGTCGGATGCCTGGATCAGATCACTGAAGGCGACGTCGAGTGCTTCGGCGACGCGGTCGAGGGTGGTCAGGCTGACATTCTTTTCGCCCGCCTCGATCGCCACCAGCATGCGCCGGCTCACCCCGGATTTTTCCGCCAGCGCGGTCTGGCTCATGTCTGCCGCGTGGCGCAGACGCCGGACGTTCTGGCTGACGTGTTGCAGGACGGAGGCTCGTTGGCTGGAATCTTTGGGCACTATATTGCTCACTCGGTGGGGTTGGGCAGTATACTGCGCAACGTTGGGCGCATTGTGCGTCCTGCCTTTTATAGTGCGCAAGGTCATGACGTCAGTGAATCGCCCCGACACCTCCCTCCGTTTCGCCCGTTTCAGCAAAGCCGAGTGCGTGCTGGTGCTGATCACCATGGTCTGGGGCGGCACTTTCCTGCTGGTGCAACACGCGATGACCGTCAGTGGGCCGATGTTTTTTGTCGGTCTGCGATTCGCCGCTGCGGCGTGCATCGTGGCGCTGTTCTCTTGGCGCCATCTGCGCGAACTGACCCTGTTCGAACTCAAGGCCGGCGCCTTCATCGGTGTGGCGATCATGCTCGGCTACGGTTTGCAGACGGTCGGTTTGCAAACGATCCCGAGCAGTCAGTCAGCATTCATCACCGCGTTGTACGTGCCGTTCGTCCCGTTACTGCAATGGCTGGTGCTCGGGCGGCGACCGGGGTTGATGCCGAGCATCGGTATCATGCTGGCGTTTACCGGTTTGATGCTGCTGTCGGGGCCGTCGGGGGCCTCGCTGAATTTCAGCCCCGGGGAAATCGCCACGCTGATCAGCGCCATTGCCATTGCGGCCGAAATCATTCTGATCAGCACTTATGCCGGGCAAGTCGATGTGCGCCGGGTGACCGTGGTGCAGTTGGCGGTGACGGCTGTCTTGTCGTTTCTGCTGGTGGTGCCGACGAACGAAGCGATTCCGGACTTTTCCTGGACGCTGCTGGTGACCGCACTGGGACTGGGCGCCGCGAGTGCGGCGATTCAGGTGGCAATGAACTGGGCACAGAAGAGTGTATCGCCGACGCGGGCCACGTTGATCTATGCCGGTGAGCCGGTGTGGGCCGGGATTGTCGGACGGATTGCCGGTGAGCGCTTGCCAGCGATTGCACTGCTGGGCGCTGGGTTGATTGTGGCGGCAGTGATTGTCAGTGAGTTGAAGACCAAGGGTAAAGCTGCCGAAGCAGAGACTGAGCTGGAGCGGGAAACTCAGGGTTAAACCAGGCTGGGTGCTGTCCAAAGCATTGCCTTCGCGAGCGAGCCCGCGCCCACAGGTATTGTTTGTCCCCCGTGAGCGTAAGCCTTCTCGCGATGGGACCATCACTGGCAACTTCCTTTCCTGCGAAACAATGCCAAACAGAAATTTCCAGACTATTTTGTAGGATTCTGAGACATCCTGGCGTTTGGTGATCGGGGAGCTGGCACGTATGATGCTTCACAAACTTCCGCAGATTAGAAGCCTATGTCCCTGATAGTTCTACTGCTTCTGCCTTTCATAGGCAGCTGTCTGGCAGCGGTGCTGCCACACAATGCGCGTAATACCGAATCCCTGTTGGCAGGTCTGGTCGCTCTGATCGGCACCGTCCAGGTCGCGATGCTGTATCCGCAAATCGCCGATGGCGGCGTCATCCGCGAAGAGTTCATGTGGCTCCCCAGCCTGGGGTTGAACTTCGTCCTGCGCATGGACGGCTTCGCCTGGTTGTTCTCGATGCTGGTGCTCGGCATCGGCACGCTCGTCTCTTTATATGCCCGTTATTACATGTCTCCGGACGACCCGGTGCCGCGTTTCTTCGCGTTTTTTCTGGCGTTCATGGGCGCCATGCTCGGGCTGGTGATTTCCGGCAACCTGATCCAGATTGTGTTTTTCTGGGAGCTGACCAGCCTCTTCTCATTCCTGTTGATCGGCTACTGGCACCACCGCGCGGACGCCCGCCGCGGTGCCTATATGGCATTGATGGTTACAGGGGCCGGTGGACTCTGTCTGCTGGCGGGGGTCATGATCCTCGGCCATGTCGTCGGCAGCTATGACCTGGACAAGGTCCTGGCCGCCGGCGATCAGATTCGCGCACATGCCCTCTACCCTCTTCTATTACCTCTCATCCTCATCGGCGCACTCAGCAAAAGTGCCCAGTTCCCCTTCCACTTCTGGCTGCCCCATGCGATGGCGGCGCCAACGCCAGTCTCCGCGTATCTGCACTCGGCAACCATGGTCAAGGCAGGGGTTTTCCTGCTCGCGCGCCTGTGGCCGTCGCTGTCCGGCACTGAAGAATGGTTCTACATCGTCAGCGGTGCCGGCGCATGTACGCTGTTGCTCGGCGCCTATTGCGCGATGTTCCAGAACGATCTCAAGGGTCTGCTGGCCTACTCGACCATCAGCCATCTCGGCCTGATCACCCTGCTGCTGGGGCTGAACAGTCCGCTGGCCGCCGTCGCGGCGGTGTTCCACATCCTTAACCACGCCACGTTCAAGGCCTCGCTGTTCATGGCGGCAGGCATCATCGACCATGAAAGCGGTACTCGCGATATCCGCAAACTCAGCGGCCTGATCAAACTGATTCCGTTCACAGCGACGCTGGCCATGGTTGCCAGCGCTTCGATGGCCGGCGTGCCGTTGCTCAACGGCTTCCTGTCGAAGGAGATGTTCTTCGCCGAAACCGTGTTCATCAACGCCACCGCGTGGGTCGAAGCGGCGTTGCCGATTGTCGCGACCATCGCCGGTACGTTCAGCGTCGCTTACTCGCTACGCTTCACCGTCGATGTGTTCTTTGGCCCGCCAGCCACCGACCTGCCGCACACCCCGCACGAACCACCCCGCTGGATGCGTGCGCCGGTCGAACTGCTGGTGTTCACCTGCCTGGTCGTGGGGATTTTCCCCGCGCACGTGGTCGGCCCGCTGCTTGCAGCCGCCGCGCGGCCCGTGGTGGGTGGCACCTTGCCGGAGTACAGCCTGGCGATCTGGCACGGTCTGAACGCCCCGATGATCATGAGCCTGATTGCCATGTCCGCCGGCATCGTCGTCTATTTGTTGCTGCGCAAGCAGCTCAAGCGCGGGCGCTTCAAATATCCGCCACTGATAGGCCGCTTCAACGGCAAGCACCTGTTCGAGCGCAGTCTGGTCGTCATGATGCGCATGGCCCGCAGGGTCGAGCGCCGACTCGGCACCCGTCGCCTGCAAATGCAATTGTTTCTGGTGGTATTGGCGGCGGTGCTCGCGGGCCTGATTGCGATGTTGCACAGCAGCCTGAGCTGGGGCGACCGGCCGAAAATCCCCGGCTCCATCGTCTTCGTGACCCTGTGGCTACTGGCAATTGCCTGCGCCCTTGGTGCCGCCTGGCAAGCCAAGTATCACCGTCTCGCGGCTTTGACCATGGTCAGTGTTTGCGGCCTGATGACCTGCGTTACCTTCGTCTGGTTCTCCGCACCGGATCTGGCCCTCACGCAATTGGCAGTGGAAGTGGTCACCACGGTACTGATCCTGCTAGGCCTGCGCTGGTTGCCACGACGGATCGAAGAAGTCTCGCCACTGCCGAGCACCCTGCGCAAGGCGCGCATTCGTCGTCTGCGCGACTTGCTGCTGTCGATTGCCGTCGGCGGTGGCATGGCACTGCTGTCGTACGCCATGCTCACGCGCCAGACACCGAACGACATTTCCTCGTTCTACCTCAGTCGCGCCTTGCCCGAAGGTGGTGGCAGCAACGTGGTCAACGTGATGCTGGTGGACTTCCGTGGCTTCGATACCCTCGGCGAAATCACCGTGCTGGTCGCGGTGGCACTGACCGTGTTTGCCTTGCTGCGCCGCTTCCGCCCACCGAAAGAGAGCCTGCAACTGCCCGCACAGCAACGCCTGCTGGCGCCGGACGTGGTCACCGATCTGGTCAACCCGCGTACGGCCAGCGATACCGCGCTCGGCTTCATGATGGTGCCAGCGGTGCTGGTACGACTGCTGCTGCCGATTGCTCTGGTGGTGTCGTTCTACCTGTTCATGCGCGGCCACAATCAGCCGGGCGGCGGTTTTGTCGCCGGCCTGGTGATGTCGGTGGCGTTCATCCTGCAATACATGGTGGCCGGTACGCAGTGGGTCGAGGCGCAAATGAGCCTGCGACCACTGCGCTGGATGGGGACGGGGTTGCTGTTCGCCACGGCGACCGGACTCGGAGCGCTGGCGGTCGGCTACCCGTTCCTGACCACGCACACCTGGCATTTCGCATTACCGCTGCTGGGCGAGATCCATATCGCCAGCGCGCTGTTCTTTGATATCGGCGTGTACGGCGTGGTGGTCGGTTCGACGCTGTTGATCCTCACCGCACTCGCCCACCAATCGGTGCGCGGGCACAAGACCGCATCGTTGCCCAAGTCCGTCGCCAGCAAAGGAGCCGTCTGATGGAAGAAGTCATCGCAATCGCCATCGGCATCCTCGCCGCGTCCGGCGTCTGGCTGATCCTGCGACCACGGACCTTTCAGGTGGTCATGGGCCTGTGTCTGCTGTCATACGCGGTCAACCTCTTCATCTTCAGCATGGGCAGCCTGTTCATCGGCAAGGAGCCGGTGATCAAGGACGGCGTGACGCAAGATTTGCTGCACTACACCGACCCGCTGCCACAGGCTTTGGTATTGACGGCGATCGTCATCAGCTTCGCCATGACCGCGTTGTTTCTCGTCGTTCTGCTCGCCTCGCGCGGCCTGACCGGCACCGACCACGTTGACGGCCGGGAGCCTAAAGAATGATGGCGATGACTCACCTGATCGCCGCACCGATTCTGCTGCCGCTGCTGACCGCCGCCATCATGTTGATGCTCGGCGAAAAACACCGACCGCTGAAGGCGAAAATCAACCTGTTCTCCAGCTTGCTTGGCCTGTTCATTTCCGTGATGTTGCTGCAATGGACGCAGACCACTGGCGTGCCCGGCTCGATCGGCGTGTACCTGCCGGGCAACTGGCAGGCGCCGTTCGGCATCGTGCTAGTGGTCGATCGCCTGTCAGCGTTGATGCTGGTGCTGACCGGGATCATCGGCGTCAGCGCCCTCCTCTTTGCGATGGCGCGCTGGGATGGCGCGGGCTCAAGCTTCCACGCATTGTTCCAGATTCAGTTGATGGGCCTGTATGGCGCGTTCCTCACTGCTGATCTGTTCAACCTGTTCGTGTTCTTCGAAGTGCTGCTGGCCGCGTCCTACGGTCTGTTGCTGCACGGCTCCGGCCGGGCGCGGGTGTCGTCGGGTTTGCATTACATCTCGATCAATCTGCTCGCCTCGTCGCTGTTTCTGATCGGTGCGGCGCTGATCTATGGCGTCACCGGTACGCTGAACATGGCCGATCTGGCCCTGAAAATCCCACTGGTGCCGGAAGCCGACCGCGGTTTGCTGCACGCCGGTGCGGGGATTCTCGCGGTAGCGTTCCTGGCCAAGGCCGGTATGTGGCCGCTGAACTTCTGGCTGGTGCCGGCGTACTCTTCGGCCAGCGCGCCGGTGGCGGCGATGTTCGCGATCATGACCAAGGTCGGCGTTTACACCCTGCTGCGCCTGTGGACCCTGCTGTTCTCCGGGCAGGCTGGGGCTTCGTCCTTCTTCGGTGGCGACTGGCTGATCTACGGCGGCATGGCGACGATAGCGTGCGCAGCGCTGGCGATTATTGCTGCGCAACGGCTTGAGCGCATGGCCAGCCTGAGCATTCTGGTGTCGGCGGGGATACTGCTGTCGGCCGTGGGTTTCGCCCAGCCGAACCTGATCGGCGCGGCACTGTTCTATCTGGTCAGCTCGACCTTGGCGTTGAGCGCACTGTTCCTGCTGGCTGAGTTGATCGAGCGCTCACGCTCGGCCAACGAGATTGCGCTGGAAGACGAAAGCGAACTGCTGCCACGCCCGCAGGAATCGCTGCAACCGCCCAAAGGCATCAACCTCGATGACGAGCAGAAAGCCGTGGTCGGTCAGGTCATCCCATGGACCATGGCGTTTCTCGGCCTGAGTTTCATCGCCTGCGCGCTGCTGATTATCGGCATGCCGCCGCTGTCCGGATTCATCGGCAAACTCAGCCTGATCGGTGCGCTGCTCAATCCGCTGGGGCTGGGCACTGACGCGCCGATTTCCAATGCGGCATGGGCACTGCTTGTGCTGCTGATCCTTTCCGGGCTGGCGTCGTTGATGGCCTTCTCGCGCCTCGGCGTCCAGCGATTCTGGACGCCGCAAGAGCGCCCTTCACCGCTGTTGCGCAAACTCGAATGCACGCCGATTTTCCTGTTGCTGGGGTTGAGCATCCTCCTCACGTTCAAGGCTGAGCCGCTGCTGCGCTACACCCAAGCGACCGCTGATGCCTTGCACAACCCGCAGCAGTACGTGATGGCCGTGCTCGGCACTCGCGCCGTACCGAGCCCGGAAGCCAAAGCCGCCATCCTGGAGGTACAGCCATGAAGCGCGTGTTTCCTGCACCGTTGTTATCCCTGGCGCTGTGTGTTTTGTGGCTGACGCTGAATCTGTCGGTCAGCCCCGGTAATCTGCTGCTCGGCATGATGCTGGGTTTTGCTGCGCCGCTGATGATGCGTAAATTGCGTCCCAAACCCGTGCGCATTCGCCGTCCCGGGACGATCCTGCGTCTGCTCCTGCTTGTCGGCCGTGATGTGGTGATGTCCAACCTGATCGTGGCGTGGGGCGTGCTCAACGCTGGCCGCCGCCCGCCGCGCTCGTGTTTTGTCAAAGTGCCGCTGGACCTGCGCGATGCCCACGGCCTGGCTGCGCTGTCGATGATCTGCACGGTAGTGCCCGGCACGGTGTGGTCGGAACTGTCGCTGGATCGCAGCATTTTGCTGCTGCACATTTGGGATCTGGATGATGAAGCGCAGTTCATTGAGCACTTCAAGACTGCTTACGAGCGGCCGTTGATGGAGATTTACGAATGAGCCCATTCCTGTCGAACGCGATCCTGCTGACGCTGTTTTTGTTCTCGCTGGCAATGGTGCTGACCCTGATCCGCCTGTTCAAAGGGCCGTCGGCGCAGGATCGGGTGTTGGCACTGGATTATCTGTACATCGTTGCAATGCTGATGATGCTGACCCTGGGCATTCGTTACGCCAGTGACACTTACTTCGAAGCGGCGCTGCTGATTGCGCTGTTCGGCTTCGTCGGCTCGTTTGCCCTGGCGAAATTCCTGCTGCGTGGCGAGGTGATCGAATGAACGCTGAATGGTCTCTGTGGGTCGAGATTGCGGTGGCGATCCTGCTGGTGCTCGGCGGTGTGTTTACGCTGATCGGCGCGACCGGATTGCTGCGGATGAAAGATTACTTCCAGCGCATGCACCCGCCAGCACTGGCTTCGACGCTGGGTGCATGGTGCGTCGCACTGGCGTCGATCATCTGCTTTTCAGCGCTGAAATCCGGGCCGGTCCTGCATGCCTGGTTGATCCCGATTCTGCTGGCGATCACCATGCCGGTGACCACGCTGCTGCTGGCGCGGGCGGCGTTATTCCGCAAGCGCATGGCAGGCGATGACGTGCCGGCTGAAGTCAGTAGCCGGCGGACTGAGAACGGCAGTTAGTTTGCAATCATCCGTGTCAGGGCGAACCTCTTCGCGGGCAAGCCCGCTCAGCCTCAAACCCACGCCACCGCCAACAACCCCGCCCCCAATACCAGACACAACGGCGAATACACCCAGGTATCCAGCCGCGCAAATCGCGAGCCCTTCACCTCCTTGAAAAACCCCACCAGATTCGAATCGCCAATGGCTCGGGCGAACATCAACAGCGCAATCGCGCTGATCACCCATTGCAATGCCTTGTGATTCACCGCCGGGAAGCCCCAGCCAACCCGCAGACACACCAGTGCAGCAATCAGCAATAACCCGGCCGCCACCACCAATGTGATCCAGCCCGACGGTTTGAACGCCGGCCGCACCGTCGCGACAAAACCGTCCACCGGAATTTGCGGTACCGCCGCCACCGCCGCCCATTGCCCACCCAACGCCCAATACACATGCACCAGGGCGATCACCGCAAAAGTGGCCGCCATCCATTGAGCCAACACAAACGTCATGATTGAAATCCTTGAAAGGGATTTGAACAAATGATCCTAGTCGCATTTTTTTCAAGTGCACGACCGATCGGCGGTACGGTAAAGTGCCGCCCCATGAAATTCTCCAATACCGATCGCTCACTGCTGGCCTGGATGCTTTATTGCTGCGTCCTGTTCAACGTGTTCGCGTGCAGCATCGGTCACGGACAAATGGTCGCAATGCAGCTCAACGGCATTGGCGGCCAGTTCTGTACGGTGGACCCGACGACGCAAGCGCCGCTGGCATCCAATCCCACCGAAGAAAAACTGCCGACCCTGTCCAAAGCTTTCGGTTGCCCGTTGTGCTCCACCGGCGGCATGGGCCCGGCGTTCAACTCCAGCCTGACTCTGGCAGTCCTCCCTGAACAACACAGCCCGCCGCTGGCCCCGATTGTCAGCGCCGACCTCCCTGCCCGCTTCACCTGGCCCTCGGCCAACCCACGCGCCCCGCCGCTCGCCTGAGTGCCCTTGCCTTTTTGATTGTTCAGCCTACTGCGCCAACGCGCGGCGTTTGCCTGTGCGCTGATTCCTAGACAAGTATTCAGGATTCTTTGATGAAACAACTCACTCTGCTGGCGAGCCTGTGCGGCTGCCTGTCCGTTAACGCCTGGGCGCAATCCACCGTGGATCTGGCGCCGATCACCATCGATGGCGAGGCCGGCACCGAACCGGGCCTGAGCCTCGACCAATCCAGCGGCATGGCTTCGCGCCTTGGCTTGAGCGTGCGCGACACGCCCGCCTCGGTGGCCATCGCCAATCGCAACGACATCGAACGCCATGGCGCGCAGAACTTCCAGGACGCCGCCAACACCCTGCCCGGCGTCAACGCCAGCGCACCGCCGGGTTTCGGCGGTTTCATTTCCTATCGCGGCTTCACCAGCAGCCAGATCACCCAGATGTTCAACGGCATCAACGTGTCCGGCGGACTCGCGCGGCCGGTGGATGCGTGGATTTATGATCGAGTGGAGTTACTCGGCGGCCCGTCTTCATTGGTCAACGGCGCAGGTTCGGTGGGCGGCTCGCTGAACTACGTGACCAAACTGGCGACCCGCGATGAACAAGCGGTTGAAGGCCGGGTCAGCTACGGCAGCTATGACACCAGCGAAACCGCGTTCGGCCTCAACCACGCCCTGACCGACCCGAGCGCCGACGTGCAGCACTATGCGCGGCTGGACGTCAGCCACAACACCAGCAACGGCTACATCGATCGTCAGGAGCGCGACGCGTGGAGCGTGGCGTTCTCGTTGCTTAGCGACCTCACGCCGAATCTGTCGCATACCCTGGCCCTGGAATATCAGGACGAACACGAAGACAGTCCGTACTGGGGCACGCCCGTGCTCAACCCCAAGGCCGGCGAGTTGAAGATCGACAAACACAACCGTTTCAACAATTACAACGTCGCGGACGGTCGTTACGAGCAGCGCACAATCTGGCTGCGATCGATCATCGACTACCGGATCAACGACAGCACTACTTTGCGCAACACGCTGTATCACCTCGACAGCCAGCGCGATTACCGCAATCTTGAAACCTACCAGTACAACGCCGATAACACGGCGGTGAATCGCTCCACGGCGTATCAGGTACGCCACCAGGGTGAGCAGAACGGCAACCAGTTCGAACTGCGCCACGACAGCACACTGTTTGGTCTTGATACGACGTGGTCGAGCGGATTTGAATACAAGGTCAACCAGACCACCAACTCGCCGCTCAACATCAAAGGCGCGAGCACAGTGGACCCGAACCACTATCGACCGGGGCACTTCTACGACATTCCCGGCACCCACCCTCAATTGATCAGCGACAAGACCAACCAGGTGACCACCAAAGCGCTGTTCGTGGAAAACCGTTTGGCGCTGACCGACAAGCTGTCTTTGCTCACGGGCCTGCGTTATGACGACATCGATCTCGACGTGACCAACCACCGAGCCGTGACCGCCGCCAATCCCAAGCATCTCAAACGCCGTTGGGAGCCGGTCACCGGCCGCGCGGGCCTGACGTATCAATTCATCCCTTCGGCCAACGTTTATGTGCAATACAGCACCGCCGCCGAGCAACCGAACGGCACTCAGGATTTCGACGTCTCGACGGGCAAGCAATGGGAGATTGGCAGCAAGTTCGACTACCTGAACGGCCGTGGTTCGGCCACGGTGGCGGCCTACACAATCGAACGAAAGGACTTCGCCGTCACCGATCCGCTGGACCCGACCAGCAGCATTGCAGTGGGCCAGCAAACGTCGAAAGGGATTGAGATTGCCAGTTCGCTGCAAATCACCGACCGGCTGTTGGCTGAAGGCAACTTTGCCTGGGTCGACGCGCAGTACGATGACTTCACTGAGAAAAACGCCGCTGGCGTAGTGGTATCGCGCAAAGGCAATACACCCACCAATGTCCCTGACCGGGTCGGTAATCTGTGGCTGACCTACGATTTTTCATCGCAATGGCAAGGTGGGGTCGATGCGCGATACGTAGCCTCGGTGTTTGCCGATACCGCCAACACCATGACCGTGCCGTCATACACGCTGTTCGGCAGTTTCCTCAGCTACAAGGTTGATTCGCACACGACCGTGACCGGGCGGGTGCGCAATTTGACGAATGAGGTGTATGCCGAGTTTGCGCATGTTTCGCCAGCGTATTACCTGGGTACGCCGCGTACCTTTGAATTGGCGGTGCAGACTCGATTCTAAAAGCTTCGCGAGCCAGTCCACTCCCACCGTTGAATGCATTCCACTGTGGGAGTGGACTGGCTCGCGTTGAGGCCAGCAGGCTCAACCCTTATTTCAGATCAGCCGAGACCTTATCCGCCACATCCTTCGGCAACCAGGCCTGCCACACATCCGGATGCGCCTTCATAAACGCTTCCGCTGCCTGACGCGGCGCGGTGTGGTTCTCGCTCATTTGCGCTAATGCCTTGTTCAACGGCCCAATCGGAAAATCCACTTTGCTGAAGAACTCGGCGATCTGCGGATACTGTTTCTGAAATGGCGTAGACACGCCAATCGACAGCTTCGACGCCAGTGAGCGGGTCGGTTTCGGATTGGGATTATCGGCATCGGTCAACGTCTTCCACGCCTCGGCATCGAACGGCGGCTCTTGCAGTTGTACCAGTTTGAATTTGCCCAGCAACGGCGTCGGCGACCAGTAATAAAACAACACCGGTTTACCGCGACGAATCGAGGAGCTGATCTCAGCATCCAGCGCCGCCCCCGAGCCACTGCGGAAATTGGTGTAGTCATCCTGCAAGCCGTAAGCCGTCAGCTTCTGTTTGTTGACCACCTCAGACGTCCAGCCGATCGGGCTGTTAAGGAAACGCCCCTTGCTCGGGCTTTCCGGGTCCTTGAACACGTCTTTGTATTTGGCCAGATCATTGACACTGCGCAAGTCCGGCGCCAGCGGCTTGATGCCCTTGGCCGGATCACCCTTGATCACGTACTCAGGCACCCACCAGCCTTCGGTCGCCCCCTTGACCGTATCGCCCAGGCTCACGACTTTACCTTCGGCCTCAGCCTTGACCCACACTGGACTGCGCCCCGCCCACTCTTCGCCAATCACTTGAATGTCATTGTTGGCCAGCGCGGTTTCCAGGGTGATGGTGGTACCCGGCAATGTGTCAGTCGGCAGTCCGTACCCCTTCTCGACGATGATGCGCAGAACATCCGTGATCAGGCTGCCGCTTTCCCAGTTCAGGTCGGCAAAATGGATCGGCGCGGGTGCCGCCATCACCGACTGCGCTGACGTCAGCAAACCGAATGTGGCCACACTGGCAGCCAATAACCGTCGAAATCCGTTCATGCATTGCACCTCGTGCTGTTCACAGCAATGGCGGAATGGCCTGACAGAAGACCGCAAGCCTCTGAATACTCAGTCAACTGACTTTAGCCGAGGTTCCTGCTTTTTCAGGGCCAAGCCCCGAACGATGTCAGGTTTCAGACATTTCCCTGCAAACTTTGCAGCTCGCGTCTGACCATGCTCGCGTATTCCGCCGGGCGCAACGTGTAAATCTGCGACGCCACCCAACCCAGCCACGCACCTTGCAACTCGGCCTTGGCAGCAAACAAACGCCGGGCCTCTTCGCGTGCGCTTTCGAGGTTCTGCGCGTGGAAGTCGGCGCGGCTCAATCCACCGATCACTCGCTGGCCTTGAACATCACCAGTTCGCCCTTGCGCCACTTCGCGGCTTTGGCAGTAACGGCTTTCAGAGTCTTGGTCAGGCCTTCCTGCAACTGCTCATTGGCGGCGAACACGGTCACCACGCTGTGACCTTCCTTGAACAGGATCGCGTGGCCATCGGCAGTGTCGACGAAGGCGTAATCGCCAAGCCCATAGACCGTCAGTTTGATTTCGCGAAAGCGGATATCCATCTTGCCGCCTTCGCGGCTGGGCAGGACCGATGCGCTGAAATGATCGCCGACCTTGAGCTTGAGCCCCGGTTTGTCATCGACCACCAACGCACTGTCGGTGTCGATTTCGGCAACGTAAATGCCTTCGGCATTTTGCTCGGTGATGTAAACAAAACGCGACTGAAACAGCTTGACCAGCTTCGCACGCAAATCACCCAACACGAACAAAGCATGCATATCGAGATTACTGACTGCCAAAGAAACATCCCCAGATCTGAAAAAACCGCACACGGAAAACGCGCACGGCGAAAAAACGGCCAGGCCGATGGAACCGCCAAATGACTCTAATAAAAGCTCGAACAGAGCAGACCGCTCATCCAACGCGAGGTTTCGTAAGACTACTGGATTGTCACTCGCGAAACTCACCCCGATGTCGCCAAAGCTTGAAGGAATAATCCTTACCGTCGGCCAGAGAACGCCGACTACAAACTTTAGGGAAAATTCTCACGAAAAAAAGCAGTTTTCCGACATATCGCTCGCGAAAAATTGCTTTAGATAAGCCCCATCGTCAACAGGTACTGGCGATTCTAGAGCAGCGATGCTCATTACGACTACCCGAAACGGCCTGTAAATATCGGCCAACTGATGAAAAGGACTTCACATGTGCACTCTGACTCACTTCGCCATGCCCGCTGACGCCCGACTCAAATCAACTCTGATCATGCATGTCGCCGCGATGAACGATCTGCCGGAACACGCACAAAACGATCATGCTCCGCGCTTTCAAGTGGTGCCGGCGGGCAACGCCTTTTTCCACATCAAGGAAAAATCCACCGGACGCGTAAGAGGTTTCCGCGAAGATCACAATGAAGCCTGCGCCCTCGCCCGCTCGCTCGAAATCCAAATCGAACTCCTGGACAACGACTGCCTCAGATAAAGGAAGTGATCGACTGCGCCATCCCGGCGCCAATCAGAAGGAGTACACGATGGACTTGCCGACCTATGATCTGAAAACCCTGTTCGATCAACTGGGACTGCCCTCAGAAGGCACAGCAATCGACGATTTCATCGAAGCCCATCCACTGGACGCCGAAACCAAGCTGATCGACGCCGATTTCTGGACGCCATCACAAGCACAACTGCTCAAGGAATGGCTGCGCAACGACGGCGAAGAAGCCGTTGTGGTCGACGAGCTCAACGTACGTTTGCACGACGGCAACTAACCCTGATCAATGCAGGCTGTCGCCAGGCTCGGCCTTTAACTGCGCGAGCCACGCAGCCCTGCACTCCTCGGCCTCATCGCGGCTGGCAAACGCGGTGCCGCGTCGCTCACCGTCAAGCAACACCACCCAGCAAACGCTTTGACCCATCGCACGCAACGCGGCGGGCACGCCACTGCCGATCATCACGGCGACATCAATTCTGCAGGGCATGCAGACCTCCCGACTTCATTAGCAACCTAACCAAGTCGGCATGTTAATGATTTCACTGCGCAGGAAACAGCGACGCCCGTGCACAGATTCATTGCATCAATCGCAACAATCAATCAGCGCGGACTTTCCGGCTTATAGCCCAAACGCAAACCGCCCCAATGCCGCCCCTTGATCATGATCGGCACCGACAAGTCGTGCATCAGCTCGCCAGTGTCCCGCGTATAGGTTTGCAGCAACACCGGTTGCTGATGGCTGCCGCAGCGTATCCCGGTGCGGTCGGCAAACTTGCGTTTGGTGCGATTATTCACCGCATCAACCTGTGCATCCCCGGTCAACGGCTGACTGAACGCCTGATTGTGTGTCGGCACATAACCCTGCTGCGTGCAGGCGATGGCAAACACCAGCCCTTCATGACGCGGCAGTAATGGCTCCTGAATCGCCGGCAGCACCTGATCGGTATAACGGTCGAATCGGGTCTGATACTTAGCCGGTTGAGTATTCGCAATCGCCTGATACTGACGGTCGAAAAGATCCTCAAGACTGATCAGCCCCTGCTCGACGTCCGCCTCGAACCGCGCCGCAATCTGGCTCGCCCCTTCACGCGCCAGGTCATAAATACGCTGGTGATAATCATCCAGGCCGACTTCGGCCAGACGCTCGCTGATGGTTTCCGCCTGCCCTTCCATCTGCACTGCCGCTTCGGCGAGGTGACGGGTCTGTTGATCGCTGATCGCCAGATCGCTGCGCATCTGCTCAATGGCCTTGAACAGGCTGTCGAGTTGTTCGCGATTGGTCTCTGCGCCGCGTGCGATCTCACCGACCTGACTTTCCACTCCCGCCGCCAAGCGCGCGATATTTTCCAGATGCTGGCCGGTGTGCTCGACCTGTTCGACGCCCGTGTGCAGATCACTCGACAGTTCGCGGATCTGATCCACCACCTGAGCGGTACGTTGCTGAATGTCCGCGACCATCTCACCGACTTCGCCCGTCGCCGACGCCGTGCGCGCCGCCAGCCCACGCACCTCATCCGCCACGACCGCGAAACCGCGACCATGCTCGCCGGCTCGCGCCGCTTCAATTGCTGCGTTCAACGCCAACAGATTGGTCTGGCTGGCAATCGACTGAATCACCAACGTCACTCGCTGAATATCATCGCTGCGCAGGCTCAAGGCCTCGATCAATTCACGGCTGGCGTTGGCGCGCTGACTGAGCTGATGCATGCGCGAAATCGAGTCGACCAATTCGGTTCGCCCCGCCGCACTGCTGTGATGCGCCTCGCTGGCCGCCGCCAGCGCTTCGCGGCTGAGCTGCGAAGTGGCGTGCTCGGTGGCGATCATCACCTCAGCATTACTGACAATCCGCGCCGCTGCATCGAGTTGCGATTCCAGTTTGCTCGCCAACGCCTTGACCGAAAACGCGACGCCGGCTGCCGACAAGGCGTTATGGCTGGTGGTGTAGGAAAGATCGCGGGTCAGTTCGGAAATGGCGCTGCCGGTGTCGGCAGGCAGTGCAGCGGGAACGGCTCGGACGCGCAAGCGCGGCAGCCAGACAATCAGTACCGCCAGCGGCATGCCGACGTACAGCGACCCTCCACCCAAGGTCATACCGGCGAGCAACAACATCAGGGCGATGCTTTGCAAGGTCGGTGCGATCCAGCGGTTCTTCGGCAAAAGCACTGGTGCAGGCAAAGCCCCAACCAGAGATCCATCTCTCGTCATATCAACACCCCACGCTTGTTCTCATTATTGTGACTGCATTAAACGCCACTACAACGCCATTATCTATGGTCCGTTAGTCGTGGGGTCTGCAGCAGGTCAATGGAACGGCAGGGAAATATGGCGGACGATAAAAAGCGTCGCGGGCAAGCCCGCTCCCACAGGTTCAATGCAAAACCTTGTGGGAGCGGGCTTGCCCGCGATGGCAGTGCCTGGGAAATCAGGCCTGACGCTGGTGCTTGTCGATCTGCTCGTGACGTTCTTGAGCTTCGATGCAGTATTTGGTGGTCGGACTGATCAGCAGGCGTTTCAGACCGATGGCCTCGCCGCTGTCGTCGCACCAGCCAAAGCTGTCTTCCTTGATACGCTCAAGGGCTTGTTCCAGTTGAGGCAGCATGCGCTGGTCGCGATCGATTGCGTTTACCAGCCAAGTGCGCTCTTCTTCAACCGAAGCCGCGTCCGCCGGGTCGGCCGGGGTGTCCAGGCTTTCGATAGCGATACGGTTTTGCTCAATGCGCTCATGGGTTTCGACTTTCATGTTCTGCAACAGCTCACTGAAGAAAGCGTGTTGCTCTTCATTCATGTAGTCATCTGCCGGCATGGCCAGCAACTTGTCCTTTGTCATTGATATCTCTATAAAAAAACGTGCATTAAGGCGAATTAGGGAGCGTTCCGGCGAACCGTGTCCGGTCGACGAAAAGGCATCGTTTATTGCAAACGCCACCCGGCACTCAATTTACGAGGGGCGGCAGTCTAAGGCCCGAATGAGGCCTCAGCAACTGTAAATACAGGGAATTTGTCCGACAACGCCCGGAATCTGCACTCACACAGGCTTCACAACGGTCATCGGAGTGCGTTTATAGCAAGAAATTCAGTCGAGCGGCTGTATATAGAAGACAAACGGCTATCGACGACCTGCGACCAAAGGCTATCGGCAGGCCAGCGCTTTTATTCAGAGCGACCTTGAGACCGCGCACAGCCAGCATTCGCAAGGGTTTGGCGACCGCCACCGTTGCGCCGCAATTGAATGTCGACTGAATTCACGAACAAGCCGTTTTCGACACCTGACATTTCCCTCAGGCTCAGCTAGGTTATGCCTACCTCACCGGTTCGACTTGAAGGAACGCGTCATGAAATTGATCGGTATGCTCGACTCCCCCTACGTGCGCCGCGTGGCGATCAGCGCCAAACGCCTGGGGATCGACCTCGAACACGAGTCAGTCTCGGTGTTCCGCCACTTCGAGCAATTCCAGCAGATCAACCCGGTGGTCAAGGCCCCCACCCTGATCCTCGACGACGGCGTCGTCCTCATGGACTCGACCCTCATCCTCGACTACCTCGAAACCGCCGCCGGCAAAAGCCTGCTGCCCTCCGACCTCAAGCAACGCGCCCACGCCCTGCGCCTGATCGGCCTCAGCCTCGCCGCCTGCGAAAAAGCCGTGCAACTCTATTACGAACGCAACCTGCGCCCAGCCGACATCCAGTACCAACCATGGGTCGAACGCGTCGAAGGCCAACTCGCCGCTGCCTTCACCGCCCTGGAACACGAACTCGAAAAACACGGCCTGCCCACCGACGGCACCCTCAGCCAGGCCGGCATCAGCCTCGCCGTCGCCTGGAGTTTCACTGATCTTGTCGTGCCGGACCAGATTGATGTTGCGCGCTATCGCCATATCGCCCAATACACCGCCTACGCTGAAACGCTTGAAGCGTTCGTCAGCTCGCCGATGAACTGATCATGAGTGCAACTGAAAATGCTGCGCCGGCCCTCAAGGAAATCTTCAACGCCGAACGTTTGAAACACATTGCCACCGAAATGAGCGCCGTGTACCCAGCGTTCAAAACCAAAGCTTTTCTCAAGCACGCCAGCGACGGACTCGCAGACCTGTCCGTCATGCAACGCATGGCCCGCGTCAGCGAAAGCCTGCACACCGTGCTGCCACTGGACTACGAAGATTCCCTCCAGGTCCTGCGCGAACTCGCCCCACGGCTGAACAGCGGATTCGTCAGCATGTGCCTGCCGCATTACGTCGCCAGCTACGGCGCTCACGCATTCGATACCTCCATGGAGGCCCTTAAGTACTTCACCACCTTCGGCTCCTCCGAATTCGCCATCCGCCACTTTCTGCGCAGCGACCTGGAGCGCACGCTGGAACTGATGCACGACTGGACCCAGAGCGAAAACCACCACGTCCGCCGCCTCGCCAGCGAAGGCAGCCGCCCGCGCCTGCCATGGTCGTTCAGGCTGGAAACGGTGCAGGCTGATCCGCAATTGGCCGCCGGGATACTGGACCGGTTGAAGGCGGATGAGAGCTTGTACGTGCGCAAATCCGTGGCGAATCATTTGAATGACGTGACCAAGGAACATCCAGAGTGGGTGCTGGATGTGATTGAAGGGTGGTCACTGGCAAACAAACACACGGCGTGGATTGCCAAGCATGCGTTGCGCAGCTTGATCAAGCAGGGGAATTTGCGGGCGCTGACAGTGATTGGTGCGGGTGCGAAGCCTGAGGTTGAGTTGCTGGATGTGAAGATCGAGCCGGCAGTAGTGCGACTGGGGGAAGCGATTACGTTGTCGTTTACGGTGAAGTCCACGGTGCTGGAAGAGCAGCGGTTGGTGATTGATTATGCGATTGACTATGTGAAGGCGAATGGCGGGGTTTCGGCTAAGGTTTTTAAGTTGAAGACGTTGGTATTGGCGGGGTTTGAGAGTGTGGTTGTGGGGCGCAGACAGGTGATGAAGGATTTTACGACGCGCAAGCATTTCGCTGGGGTGCATGCGGTTCGGGTGATGGTTAATGGGGAGGTGTTGGCAACTACCGCGTTCAACATCATCGCTGGATGAAGCCTCAAAAGGATTCAGTGGATCTGACAAAGGTTGAACAGGTTTGAAATGACGGGCAGATATCGGCCAGGCGCTCATGATGTGGTCCGGCAAACATCAAGAATCCAGTGTGCTCGCGATGAGGCCAGCGCTTCCATTGATGTTGGCTGACACGACGCCATCGCGAGCAGGCTCGCACCCCGCAGGGGGCCTGGGTGTTTGGACAATTGCGCGCCGTCAGGGGCTGCACTGACATGGGCGCGGCGTCTTCCTGCGTTTCACCCATTGCTGGCGTCGATAGTCACCACCGCGCCAATGAAGCCCTAATACAAAATCCTCGGCGCAGCATCTTGTCGATGCTCGTCTGCGTTAGCCCTGGGTGGGTTTCTGATCAACGGCAGAGTGAGCGGACAGGGCTGAACGACCCGTAACCTCATATCAGCGCTGCGCCGCGTTTACATTCGAGGCTTTCACCTAAGCCACGGATCATCTCCATCAATGCCTTCACCCGCAGCGGCAAATTTCCGGGCGGGTACACCGCGTGCATCTGTGGGCTCTCACCGCTGCTGGAGGTGAGCTTGTACTCGGGACAAACCCGCAGCAGGCGCCCCGCTTCCACTTCGGGCTCCGCCATCCAATCCGCCAGGCGGGCGATCCCGACGCCCGCCAGGGCTGCCTGGAATACCGCCAGACCGGAGCTGAAACGAAATTTGGGATGAACCCGAAAGCTGATGGCCTGCTCCTCACTGCGAAAATTCCACTCCTTGAGAATCCGTGGCGCCGTGTGCAGGATCAGCGAATGCGACTCCAGTGCCTCGATGGAGTCGGGCATGCCGTTGCGCTCCAGGTAGTAGGGGCTGGCATACAAATAACGTGAGTAACGCCAGAGCGCAAAGCCGATCAATTCGCTGGATTGTGGAAACGCGCCGCGAATCGAGAAGTCCAGCTTGCTCTTGGCCGGGTCGATGATCTCATCGGTGAAAATCACATCGATGTTTACGTCGGGATAACGCTCGCAGTATTGCGCGATCAACCGGGGCAATACCCCGTTTCCGAGCAACTCGGGGGCGGAAAAACGGATCCAGCCGGAGGCCAGGCCGCTGAGACCGGCCAGGTCTTCATCCACCTCACGTTGCAGATCGAGCATTTTGTACGCGTGGGGCAATAAGCATTCACCCGCTTCGGTCAAGCTCACGGCATTGGACGAGCGATTGAACAACTTGAGCCCCACACTTTCCTCCAGGGCCTGAACGGCCCGGGTCAGTGCGCTGGGGGAACGTCCCAGGGTCCGTGCCGCGGCGACGAAGCTGCGCTTGCGAGCCACGGTCGCGAAGGCTTCAAGTTCCCCCAACATATTCAATGCCACTCTCCACCTCATTGCATTTTTCACAACGCGGCATTGCAACACAAAAAAGGCCCTTCCGTTAACCTTCCCGTTCAACTTACAAGGATGGGGCAAACAGGAGCGCAAGGACGTGTCGAAGCTGGATAAAGAAATCGGGAAAGCTGCAGCTTGTGTTGATGAAGTCATTCATGAATGGCTGGAAAAAAAATCAGTGACTTCGATTCGACGCGAGATACCGCAAATTCATCTGTCGCTCGAAGAACAACGCACACTTCAGACCGGTCTGGCATCGCTGGACGTGACCGATAGCGCCTCGGGTATCCGTCACATGCCGGTCCTGGGGCAGTTGCTGGAAAGAGTCTTGTGCACCGAGAAAATCCAGCAGCTACGCAATTTTCCACAGGCCCGAGACGTGGCGATGATCCTCAGGGGGCTGCCTCTGGACCCGCAACTGCCCGCCACGCCCTACGACCTGGAGCCGGGTATCGAGAACGTGTCGACTCTGGCCTCGGCTATTTTGTCCGTGCTGCAAATTCTGCAAACCCGTCCGCTGGCGTACGAGGGTGAAAGCCACGACACCGTGTTCCGTCACGTTTCGCCCAAGCAAAAGCGAGAGACCGAAAAGAGCTCCTATGGCTCGCGCGCGGATCTGGGCATGCATGTCGACAACCCACACCTGCCTTTGACCTGCGAACCCGTCTCGCAGTTGTCGGCCTGTCCGGAGTACCTGTCCCTGACCGGCCTGCGCTGCGAGCTCGACGTGCCGACGCGCATCGTCGCCATTGACGAGGTGCTGGCCATTCTGCCGACCTGGGTCGAAGAAGAATTGTCACGGCAGAAATTCACCGTTCGCCGGCCGGCTTCTTTCGGCAAACAGGGGAATGTGCTGGAAAACGTCCCCTTGCTGTACAGAAGCGCAACCGATGGCCTGTATTGCCGCTACAACAAAGCGAGTGTCGAAACGACCTGCGCCAATGCGAAGTTTGCCCTCCAACTGTTCGCCGCCGCCGCCAATCATCCCGATGTCGTGCACCACATACTGCTGCAACCAGGCGACATGCTGATCTTCAAGAACCAGCAAACCCTGCATGCCCGGGATGGTTTCACCCCCCGCTACGACGGCCGTGATCGCTGGATGTTGCGCGTCTTCGGGGTCAATGATCCGGCACGCGTGGTGCCGCTGAACCCTCATCAACCCTACATCGTAAGAGCCTGATTCATGGTCGATATTGTCATCCTTTGCGTGTTCGCCTTCGCCGCCGGTCTGATCGATGCGGCGGTGGGCGGCGGCGGACTGATCCAGATTCCGGCGTTATTCAACGTGCTACCCACCGCTCAACCGGCGGCGCTGCTGGGTACCAATAAGGTCGCGGCCGCCTGCGGCACCGCATTCGCGGCCCGGTCCTTCGTGCGCAAGGTGGTAATCGACTGGGGCCTTGTGATCCCCGCCGCCTGCGCGGCTTTTGTCATGGCCTTCTTCGGAGCCGCCACGGTGTCGTTCGTACCCCAGTCGATGATCCGGCCGGCGGTGCTGGTGTTGATCGTACTGATGGCGATCTACACCTTCTGGAAAAAAGATTTCGGCGCCCTGCACAAACCCATGCGCATCGGTACCAAGGAAAAACTGCTGGCGTTCGTCATCGGTGGCGCCATCGGTTTCTACGATGGTCTGTTCGGTCCCGGCACTGGCAGCTTCCTGATCTTCCTGTTTATCCGCTGCTTCGCCTTCGACTTTCTCCATGCCTCGGCATCAGCCAAGCTGGTGAATATCGCGACCAACGTAGCGGCACTGATGTTCTTCATTCCGACGGGTAACGTGCTCTACCTGATCGCAATCCCCATGGCGGCATTCAACATCCTGGGCGCGCTCACCGGCACCTGGCTGGCGGTTCATAAGGGCGTGCCCTTTGTCCGGGCTCTCTTCTTGGTGTTGCTGGTGATTCTGATCAGCAAACTGTCCTACGACCTGTTCCTGTAAACCAGAGGAAAACCGCATGCATCCCATGTTCGATCGCCTCGTGGCACTGCTCGATGCCCGCTCAGCCTCCTACCGGGTGTTGATACACGATGCCGAGGGCCAGTCGGCGCGCGTCGCCGAAATCCGTGGCACCGAGCCCGGCCAAGGCGCGAAGGCCATGCTTTGCTCCCTCAAGGGGCAGGCCGGCCCCTATGCACTGGTGATCCTGCCGGGCGACCAGAAGCTGGACATGAAGAAAGTCGGAGCGGCCCTGGGCGGCAAAAAAGCCGAGTTGGTGAAGGCCGAAACGGCCATGGAACTGACCGGGTGCCGGATCGGCGCCATCCCGCCTTTTGTCTTCGATGAGCGAATTCAATTGATCGTCGATCCAGCCTTGACTAAAGGCTACGCTGAAATAGCCTTCAACGCGGGGCGGCTGGATGCGTCGATGGTGCTCGATACGCAGGATTATCTGGCGATTGCCATGCCTCGATTGCTGGATATCAGCCAGGCCTGAGCAAACGTTTTCACATGCGCCACAAAAAAAAGGGGACGGATTCTGAGGGATCCCCACAAATCTACTCCAGGCTCTGCGCCTGATGATGCACCTCATCGCGCAGAGCTTTCTCCAATTTTTCCCAGTCTCCGCTGCCTCCGAACTCTATGCATCTACGCCAGTATTCCAGGCCAAGCCGCCACAATGAAAGCACTCGTCGTTCTCTGAGACTGTTGCTTTGATATCGCCGCTCCAAGTTAATTTGGCGAGCCTGAA